>CAZDFM010000642.1:0-2008 GCA_964504465.1 uncultured Pseudobdellovibrionaceae bacterium
GTGGAGTGCCTCAGATCGAAGTTACTTTTGATATTGATGCCAACGGTATTCTGAATGTTTCAGCGAAAGACTTAGGGTCGGGCAAAGAAACTGCGATCAAAATCACTGCGAAATCAGGTCTTACTGAGGCCGAAATTAAACGCATGGTTGACGAAGCAGAAGCTCACTCTGAAGAAGATAAGAAGAAAAAAGAACTTATCACCGAGCGAAACAACCTCGACAATATGGTTTACCAAACCGAAAAAATGCTCAGCGAGAACAAAAAGAACTTGCCTGATGCCGAGGTAAAATCAACTGAAGACGCACTTAAAGGCGCCAAAGATGCCCTTGCCAATTCAAGTGCAGATGCGACCTCTTTGAAAGCAGCTCTTGAAGTGCTTACGACTGCAAGCCACGCTTTAAGCGCAGCCTTGTATGCGAAGCAAAAAGCAGGTGCTGATGCAGGTGGCGCGGCTCCTGGAGCTGACCAAGCTTCAGCCGGCGGAGCTGAAAAGCCCTCTGACGAAGATGTGATCGACGCTGATTACAAAGATGTAAACTAATATTCTTTCAAGATAACTGGGGTTGGCGAAAGCCGGCTCCTATAGACTCGGCCGGTTCTCGAACCGGCCTTTTTTTTGGCCTTTTCGTTGCAATAATATCGCGAGAAGGAATCTCTAAGATGCAGAACGGCTTAATGGCTTGTAACCTAAACAATCGGTCAAAAATCGGCACCTTATGTCGGGGTTTAGCCATGTCCTTTTTGGCATTTGCGGTTGTGATAATTAGCTCCGCGAGCGCACAAGAAAAGCCTTCTTGCCCCCATCTTTTGAATATTGATGCTGCCTATAGAGAACTTAAACAAAGTGAGCCCACTGAACTTAAGAAACGGGCCGAAGTCACAAAGCTTTTGAACGAAGCTTTTACGCCGCTGCTTAAAACACTTCATGAGCGCTTTAGTCAGGTAGAGGCCGAAGAAATCGCAAAGCTCGCAGCAGAAGTAAAATTTGCCGAGCCCAAAATGAACTCCGCTTTTTTAGCACCGCTTCCGGCTTACGAAGCGTTTATGGGATACGACGCGAGCTTTGAAGCAATTGTTCGACTCAACGAATATGTGAGTTACGCCTATAATTCCCAAAATCGAGAAGGTTTAAAAAAGCTCGCGACCGCAATGATGGTTGTTCAGCAATTGATTCGAAAAAATCTCTCGCTTGTGAACAGTGACCCAACTCTGTTGACGGCCGATCTGCTCTTACGCTCGCACACTTTTTCGAGAACGAATATTTACGAAACTTTGGGCTTTGCAATGCTCTCAGTACTTCAATCAGCGGCGCAATTTACCAGCGATCCGGTTGGAGATCTGACTACGGAAGAAATTTTAATTCAAAGCATGACTCAAAACGGGGAGCGACCAAGCCTAATGGTGATGCACGCGCTTATGCTTCCGCCCGCGATTCTTGGAGCCTATGGACTTAAAACCTATGTAAAAGAGCCGTTAGTTTTAAGCGAAGAAGGAAGATTAAGCTTCTCGCCTAAATTCAGAAATTTTCTTAAGCGACACAAAGATGAGTTTCAGCAAAACGGAGACCGCGAAAGTAATGAGATGGGGCATGGTTGCCCCGTGGCTCATTGCGCGGGAGAAGATTCTCGAAGTGGTTTGCAGTACTTTTTAGATTTGATTCTGTACGTCTACTCAAATCTCCCAGAGTAATTAGCGGAACTGAATTCCGTTTTCTTCGTCAAAATCTAGGCTTGCACCAAAACTGATGTAAGTGAAGGCCTCTGAAACATCAAAGCCAACTTCAGCTTTAAAGTGCCAGTATTGAAGCTCTTGAAAGTAAACATCAGAACCGAAGTTAACTTGAAGTGGAATATCTGTGTCGCCATCAAAAGTTCTAAGACCTGTGGGAATAGACGCATACGGAGTGAGTCTTCCGAACTCAACGTCGAAACCTTTTGAAATCATCGGGTGAAAGCGAATGCTGATTTCGGTTTCAGAATCATATTGGGCGAACAATAAACCCGAAGT
>CAZDFM010000643.1:0-2008 GCA_964504465.1 uncultured Pseudobdellovibrionaceae bacterium
AGCGATTGATGGAACACGATTCTTTGAAGTGAAACGTTACGACCAAGCTGGAAACCTACGCGCTCAGGGTCGCGGATTTTCTGCTGAAGAAGTAAAATTAATTCGAGTCGCAATGATCGAAGTAGATAACGAAGGTCGAAGTCTCGGCACTAACTACTGGGCCTTCGTGGGCGCTTATCAACAAAACACAACTCTCTCTTGTGAGGCCGACGTCACGACAGTGATCACCGTACGAACACCGAATGATGGAACGACCAAACCTTCGGATGTACATTACATCGTTTCTAAACAGCCAACTGCTCCTGTTGAAAAATAATTCGAAGCAATTCGAGATGATTTCATAAACGTGAAAGCCGGCCACATAAGGTCGGCTTTTCAGTTTTAGGAGTCAAAAAGCGTAACTCATCGCGTCTTTTTGCGAGAGTCTGAAAAAAAGTGAGAAGCGACTTATTCAAAAAAACCAAAGCGCTATCAATAGTTACAAACAAAAATCTTGTTTTAAGACCCATAACAATTTCTCATCCATGAATTTCAGACGAAACCAAACTCATCACAGATATTTTAAGTAATTTCAGATCTTTATCAGGATTAAGCCAGGATTATCGGTGGATTGAGATCTGTCACAATCTTAAATTTACCGGGGAATTTCTCTTGAGTTGCAAAATATCGAGGGAGATTAATTTTACAAAACTGCTTCTGATTTTCTCTCAGAATTCGTGAGCTATTTCAAAAACAAGGTGATTCCTGTCAAACATTTTGCAAATTTACATTGGAAATTACTAGAATAGGCCAGTTTCACGTCTGGCAAACAATTAATAACTGGGGGAAGTTATGAAAATTGTAGGGGCCCTCACATTTATTCTAACTATCCTTTGCTTGAGTTTATCAGCGCAGGCCCAAACTGCTGATACAAGCGCTAACAAACTTGAAAAGAACGTGTCGTTTGAAGACATGCTCATTCAAGGTAAGTTCCATTTTACGGATGAATCTGTGACGACAGTTGAACAAGAAAAGGTTCTGGATGGACTTCTTGGTGTTCGCAAAGATTTTAAAGATAAAGTTAAAAAGAGCGCGAGCCGAAATTAAGCGGGCTTTGCATTGGGGAGGACAATAATAATGAGATACCTAATTTTACTTCTGCCGTTTGTACTTACAGCTTGCGGTGACATCTTGAGTACCGAACGCGATCCGCTTAAAGGCGAACCAGCTTACATTCGAGAAGCTAAGCCTAAAAACCAAAAGCCAGTTGAAGAACGACCTTTTGTTCCACAAGATGCGCTTGTCATCACAATGGAGCCAGGAATTGCGAACTTCACTGAAAACGTCGAAGGCAGAATTAAGTTAAAAGGTGAAATTAAAAATATCGAAGCTCCGATTGAATTGAGCGTCGAGAATCTACCGAATGGTGCGGTGTTTGATCCTGTATCAGGAACAGTCACTTGGAAGCCAAGCCCTGCGCACCTTGCAGGAGTTGCTTATCACAATATCCACCTAGTAACAGTAAAGCTCACGACTACAACTGAGCCAATCATTCAGACTACTGAACAATATAACTTCAACGTTTACCGTTCTGTTGAGTTACCCGAAGTTCTTCCGGTTACGACTCTCGCGCAGATTGTTCCGGAAAGAAAAAATGCTGAGTTTTTTGTGACTATTAAAGACTTGGATGCTGCGGACTCTTCTATTGTTATGGGCAACAAAGTTCCCAGAATTATAGTGCTTCCTGGAGCCCGCTCGAAAGATGCTTCTGCATTTGTAAAAGTTGTGGATACAAACCCGACTCAAGATCCAAACGATCCAACTCTTTGGACTTATAAAATGTCTGTTGATTTGCTCGGGCAAGAAATTACTCCTGCAACTAAAGACATGGAGTTTAAACTTCGTGCAAATTCAGCTTTCGGAATGCCTTCTCCCGAGGTTCTCGTAAAGTTTAAAGTCGTAACTGATTCAAGCCCTGTAATGAGCTCGATGAAAAACCAAAGCAACAAAGCAGTGAAAGGTCAGCTGA
>CAZDFM010000644.1:0-2007 GCA_964504465.1 uncultured Pseudobdellovibrionaceae bacterium
GCTGAATTTCTTGCGCGACGTTCAAGATTCCCGAATTGCTCTGCGAGCGATTGCGCTCGACAAACTGGTTCAGAATTTTTTGACCTTCAACACTTTCAAGCTGTCGGTTCATAAGGCTCATCATTCGGCTTACGAGTTGTGGTCCTAAGACCTCTTGTGCATTCGAAGTGTTGAGCCATGTAAACCATGTTTCAAGATCTGAGCTTGAAAGCTGGAGCTTGGTATCAGTGCCAACACCCTCAAGAGATAAGGAAATAAACCTTAACCAAGCTTGAAACGCAGAGTCTCTTTGGGGAGTCGAGCTTTTTAAAGTCAGGACAGCCTTATTTTGAGAGGTTTTATTTTCAACATAGGTTTTAATTAAAGTGAGTGAATCTCGATAAACTGCTTCAACTAAAAAGTCGGATTTAGTTCCGAGTGCGAGTTCGTAGGCGATTTTATAAAAAGTGAATCTTCTCAATATATCGGTTTCAAGGCTCGCAAAATAGGCAGCGAGAGTTACAGACTTAGAATCTAATTTAAAGAAGCTTAAGTTTAAGCAAGAACTCAAATCAAGCTCGCAGCCCGACAGCAAAGCCGCTTTATAACCTTGGAGCGCTTTTGAAGACGCAATCGTCGATGCTTTTGATGGGTCTCGGAGCTCTGCCAGCAATACCGTATGAAAGCGACTTAATGCATTCGCCAGAAACACTGTATCCTTCTTTTTATTTGCCGCAAGCCAAGTCTTTTCAAAGACCGTTTCAGAAAAAGGTTCAAGAAATTGTTTTAACGGATCTGTGAGCTGAGTTGAGGATAAATCAACAAGAGCCTTGAGATCTTCTTTTACTTCGCTTTGAGACGCTTGAGCTGAATTTTTATGGCTTGTGTTTTGAGTCAGTGAAGTGTCAACGGGGCCCTCGTGCGGATTAAGTGGCGCTTTATTAGAAACGTGGCAAGCTTGTAGGCTGAAGCCTACGACCACGATTAAAAATAAAGAATTAAATCCGCTACGTTTTAACATTTGTTATTTGGCTCCGCCGGAGAACTGCTGTCTCCACTTCGCAAAGCTCTCTTCACACGTCCGGCCAACGAAAGCTTCGTTTACATCTAAATCGGGTGCACGGGGTAAAAATTCGCAATCAAGATCTACGACGGATGATCTAAGAGAGCTGTCATAAAAACTCTTAACACTTTCAGAATCTTTTAAATAAATAGGTGTTCCGGCGCGCTCGCCTGAGGTGCGCGCTTTAACAAGCATAGCTCTAAAGCCATCAATATAGTCATTTTCACCGTTACGAGATTCCACACGTTCAATGACGAAGGCGGGAAGGGTCTCTGTTGGGTTGGCTTTATGAAGATCCTCAAGCTTTCTAACAGCTGCTTGAAATTCAAAAGCTACCGACAGACGACGAATCACTTCTTCGCGTGCATTGTTTCTTAATACTTGCATTGGAGCAGGGCGAGGTGCAAATAAGTAACCCGAAGTTTTAAAGTACTTGATGTAGGCTTCGTGTAACCGCTTAAAGCTTTTCATCCCGTAAATCTCTTCGACGCCGGTGTCGCCAATAAAAAACGAATCTCGAAAATACTCTTCGAAATAAGTCCAGTGCTTGGTGCCGTTTTGTTCTCTGAATGCAATTCCACCCGTACGAGTTGCAAGCTCTTTTGTCGGTCTTAGGGTCCAGAATAAAATGTCTTTATCACTCATCGGCAGTTCATCGATCTGAGATTCAGAGTTATTGAAACCACTCGTGTTATAAAATCGAGTTTGATCCAAAAAGGCCGAGATCGTTTGTTCGGTAGTGACCCGGCGGACAAAACAGGGCGTCTGTGGATCGAGGGTGACGCCTGGAAGTAATGCTCCTGTTACGTCGTGAGTCGCAACCATTTGGCCGAACGCATCGCGCTTGCAATTTTCTTCGTCCGTGAGTTGAGTCGCAAACGTTCCCATCGTGCTGAGGTCCTGAAGCCAAGCTCGACGTGATCTCAATAAAGGCACCTCTAATCCGCCATCGGATAGGTAAAAGA
>CAZDFM010000645.1:0-1996 GCA_964504465.1 uncultured Pseudobdellovibrionaceae bacterium
TCGGTGTTCCACTCATGATTGCGCTATTTTTTGCTTTTCCTCGCTTCACTGCGAACCTTTGGGGTAAAACGAGCACGAGCCAAGCGGTCACCGGGTTTTCTGGCAATCTCAACCCAGGCGAGATCTCAAAATTGATGTCGACTGATGAAACCGCCTTTCGAGTTTACTTTAAAGATTCAGTTGGAGTGCAGCAGTCCCAAATGTACTGGCGGGGAGTGACACTCAACCACAGCAGCGGTTTAACTTGGAGCATAGGCGATAAAGAAGAAAAAGAAATTCGACAAGTCGATGTCACAGATAAAGACCTAGTGCCCTACGAGGTCTTTATTGAACCTCACGGCCAAAAGTGGTTGTTCGCCCTTGATTGGCCGCTCAAACTTGAGTTTCCAGAAGACCCTCGTGGGTATAGTTTCGAAGAGCGTGGAGCTCGAACTTATGAAATGCGCCGTGAACTCACGAGCCGAGGCTTTTACAGAGTTTATTCGCAGCCGCTTGCGGGCTTTGTTCCTTGGCGTATCCCAGATTTAGATATTTATTTAAACGTGGATGACACCTCGTCACCCAAGGCGCGACTCTTGGCCTTTCAAACTAAAGCGAGTTCAAAATCTGAGACTGAAATCGTAAAAAAACTTATCACGTTTCTGGCAAATGGTGGCTACACCTATAGCCTCGCGCCTGAGGTTGTAGGTTCGGTCGATGAGTTTTTGTTTGAAAAGAAAAACGGTTTTTGTGAACACTACGCTGCTTCTTTCGCAAGCCTTTTACGCTGGGCGGGTGTACCCGCACGAGTGGTTTTAGGTTATCAAGGCGGTACAAAATCCTTTTTGCAAGATTACTACATCATCAAACAACTGGATGCGCATGCCTGGGTTGAATATTGGGACTCGTCAAAATCAAGTTGGCTTAGAGTTGACCCCACCTCAGTTGTAGCACCCGAAAGATTTACTTTAGGAGCTGCGTCTTATAACGACCGATTGCTTACGGCGGTCGGAGCTGCGGCCGGCGGTTTAAAATTTAAAGAGTGGTTTGGCCAAGACATTCACACTGAGTTCTTAAGACTTCAATTGGCGTTTGATCAATTAGAAGCCACTTGGACGGGCTTTTTAATTCGCTACGACTTTAGTTATCAAAAAGAGATGTTTTCGTCTTGGGGTTGGGGTGGGATTAAGCGTTGGCACTTGTTTGCGGTGTCGGTTGCACTTCTCATTTTGCTCGCAGCCTTTTGGTCTTGGAGGCTTGGGCGCCTGTCGCGAAAGCGCAGTTACACCCAAAAAGCTTTTGATGAACTCTGTGCACTTTTGGCGGCTCGGGGCTTGCCTCGGCGCGCAAATGAAGGTCCTCTCGCTTTTAAAGAGCGTGCGCTTCAGGCTTTTCCTGCGGCTCGCAGTGAGCTTGACCCTATTTTCGATGAAGTTTTAAATTTTCGCTACGCCCCCGCTGAGAATCTAGATAAAGCCTCTATTTATAGCACTTACTTAAAGCTTCGACGCAAGATGAACACCCAAGTTAAAAGTAAGCTCGTTCGCAGTGCCCAGTTGACCCCCTAGAAATACTTCGATAGCTAATAAGAATCCCTCAAAAGCTTTGAGAGATACCGCCCGGGGGGACCAAACTTTGGATCAAAAGAAATTAACTCCATTGATGGAGCAGTACTGGTCGGTCAAAAATGAACATCCTGATAAAGTCGTGCTTTTTCGGATGGGTGACTTTTTTGAAATGTTTCACTCCGATGCAGAAATCGCTGCGCCCATTTTAAATATTGCACTCACTCAACGAAATAAAAAAAGTGGCGACGAAACCAAAATGTGCGGGATGCCTCATCACAGCGTTGCCGGACCCATTTCTAAACTTCTTATGGCCGGCTACAAAGTGGCGATCTGTGATCAAATCGAAGATCCAAAACTTGCTAAGGGCCTTGTGAAGCGTGCAGTCACCCGCATTCTTACTCCAGGTTTAGTTTACGATCCCGAAACTTTAGATCAATTATCAGCCAATT
>CAZDFM010000646.1:0-1991 GCA_964504465.1 uncultured Pseudobdellovibrionaceae bacterium
ACTTTCTCAAGCCCCACTCTGATGTAAAAGTCGTATGGTTTGGGCACTCTACGTTTTTGCTAAATTTAGATGGTAAGATTATTTTAGTCGACCCGGTGTTTTCTGGAGCGGCGTCACCTTATAGTTTTTTAATTAAAAGATTTCAGCCGCCGATTTTAAAACTCGAGGAGCTTCCAGAAGTCGACTACATCGTAATCTCGCACGATCACTATGATCACCTCGATGTCCAATCGATGAAGTTTTATAAAAACAAGAAAGCTAAGTTTTTGGTTCCCTTAGGAGTGAGTTCTCATTTGATTGGTTGGGGCGTTCCCAAAGACCGCATCACCGAGCTCGATTGGTGGCAGTCACACAAAGTCGAAGAGCTTGAGTTTATCGCAACACCGGCTCAGCACTTCTCGGGCCGAGACGGCTTTCATGACAACACGACACTTTGGGCCTCATGGGTGATCAGAAATCCAAAACATAATCTCTATTTTAGCGGGGATTCGGGCTACGACACGCACTTTAAAGAGATCGGCGACAAATACGGCCCTTTTGATCTCGCTTTTGTTGAAAGCGGTCAGTACAACGAACAGTGGCGCCAGGTGCATCTTTTGCCAGACGAATCGGTTCGTGCGTATCAAGACCTAAAAGCGAAACGCTTTTTTCCGGTTCATTGGGGCATGTTTACTCTCGCGTTTCATACTTGGTATGACCCGATCGTAAAGCTCAACCAAGCCTCCGTTGAGAAGAGAGTCAACTTGATCTCTCCGCGCCTGGGAGAGGTCGTAGTGATCAATGACGAATATCAAAATCAAGACTGGTGGAGTGAACTCGTCCAAGAGGCTCAAACCAAATAACTCCATAATGTTTTTTATAAAAAACTTTTGTCACCATTTGTGTGCTACCTTTTCGGTCACCTCGCTTGGGCTTTGCCCACCCTAGGTTTCACAACCCTAGGAGCAAATTTGAATAAAGATAAAGAAGGCGTTCAAGACAAAAAGAAACCATTCTTAAATATTGAACGCGGCAAAACCGATGACAGTCTTCATACTGAGCGCGGTAGAACAGATGATTCACTGTTTGAATTAAGACGAACTGCCGAAGGGAAAACTGACGCTAAGGTCAAAGAAGATCGCAAAAAAGCCGATGAAAAAAGAGACCAGTTAAGGGGTGCGAGTGATTCACAAAGCTCGGCAACAGCCGAAGTTAGCGACCAGCGAATAATTGACGACGACACCGTCCAGACAGAACGTAATAAAGTTGATCAAGCAATCAAACATGAACGCGACGAGAAAGAGGTTGTTTTAGCTCAGTTTCTCCATGGCGAACGGAACGCGACTGACGTTAATCTATCTAACGAACGCTCTCAAACTGACAAAGCAGTTCTAAATTCATCCTCAAAACTTTCCGAAGAAGTCACTTTACATTTAAAAACACGAACTGAGCTAACGTCACGGGATCAACTTTTAGCGATCGTTAGCCATGACTTAAGAAACCCGATTGGTTCGATTTTGTCTTGCGCCGAAATTTTGCTCGAGGATCCTGGTCAAGCACCAACGGGTACAGAGCTTAAATATTGGTTTGAGCTTATAAAACGCAATGCCGAAATTTCTCTAAGGCTTATCAGCGATATTCTCGACATGGAAAGAATCGCCGAAGGAAAACTAGGACTTACTAAAGCAGATCAAGATCTTGCTACGATAATTCGTCAATCGATCGAGCCCTTTGTTCATATTGCATCAGCAAACCGTATTCTACTTCGCGCGGTGATTTCTGAAGAACCAATTGATGTAAACTTTGATAAAGATCGAATTATTCAAGTTTTATCAAATCTGATTGGGAACGCGCTCAAATTTACTCCTCAAGGTGGCTCAGTTGTTGTAACCATCGCAAGAGGCGAAGGAACGATTACTGTTTCTGTCACCGATACAGGTCCAGGAATTTCGGAAGAGCAGAAAACAAAGATCTTTAAGCGTTACTCACAAGTCGGACATAAAGATCAACGT
>CAZDFM010000647.1:0-1987 GCA_964504465.1 uncultured Pseudobdellovibrionaceae bacterium
CAAAGGTAAAATGCTTTTTCGAGGTCAACGAGTTCCGGTCGCGGGCCGAGTCTGTATGGATTACACGATGGTTGATTTAACAGATGTCTTAGGTACAGATTTTGGCGAATATGCGGAAGAAATTGTACTCATAGGCCAACAGGGTAAAGACTGTTTAAAAGCAGTCGAAGTGGCAGCATGGTCTGACACAATCTCCTATGAGATTTTGAGCTGTGTTGGTCGCCGGGTTCCAAGAAAGTATGTAAGTTAAAAATGAGCTACTGGTTATCGCAACGTGAGAAAGTCAACGCCCGGATCGACGAGTTTTATCTCGGCGTTTGGAAGTTCGTTTTTGGCTTTTTTTACGAAGCCGGTAAAACCGTTTTATTTTTCACTCAAAGCTTTGCCTTAATTTGGAAGCGTCCTTACCGTTTCGAAGAAGTCATCAAACACATGGAATTCATCGGCAACAAGTCGGTGATCATCATTGCGCTCACCGGGAGTTTCACCGGTCTTGCACTTTCGCTCCAGATCTATTTAGGTTTTCAGTTAGTAAACGCCACGAGCCTGGTCGGCCCAACTGTGGCCCTTGGAATTACCCGAGAACTTGGTCCAGTTCTCACCGGACTTATTGTCGCCGCCCGTGCTGGTGGTGCGATGGCCGCTCGTCTTGGAACCATGCGTGTGAATGAGCAAATTGATGCTCTCGAAGTCATGGGTGTTGATCCGAAACAATATTTAGTCGCGCCAAGAATTTTGGCCGCAATTATCACGATGCCGCTTTTATGTGCGGTTTTTGATTTTATTGCGATGATGGGTGCTCACATCCTCTGCATTAATTTATTGGGTCTTGATGAAGCGATTTTTTGGGACAAAATCCAAATGTGGCTTAACCCCGGAGATATCAATCAAGGATTATTAAAAGCCGCAGTATTTGGAATGACCTTTGCCGCCATTTGTACCAACAAAGGCTTCAACACCACCGGTGGAGCTAAAGGTGTCGGCGAAGCAACCAATACCGGCGTCGTCAATAGTATGGTCATGGTCATTGTTCTTAATTTCTTTATGTCGAACATCATTCGTTTTTACTACGCGGTGGTGGGCTAATGGCAATCGAACGAACCGACTCAGCCGTTTCGATTAAAGATCTTCGAAAAACTTTTGATGGCAAAGATTTTGTTGTTGATGGATTGAATCTCGAAATTCCTCGAGGAAAGCTGACAGTCATCATTGGTTATTCCGGGACGGGTAAAAGTGTATTACTCAAGCACATCTTAGGTCTGTTTAAACCAACATCCGGAACGATCAGTGTGCTCGGTCGCGATCTGGCCACCATGAATATGGACGAACTCATTAAATTTCGCACAAGTTTGGGAGTTTTGTTTCAATACGCCGCTTTGTTTGATGATATGTCAGGGCTCGAAAACGTCTGCTTTCCACTCAGGGAGCACCGAAGAGACCTTACGGCCGAGCAGGTGGTTGAGATCGCGATGAAAAAACTGAAGGCCTCAGGGCTCGATGAAAAGCATCATCATAAGTTGCCTGGCGAGATGAGCGGTGGAATGCGAAAACGCGTGGGTCTAGCACGGGCTTTGGCCTTAGATCCAGAAATCTTACTATATGACGAGCCTACAACAGGATTGGACCCCATTTTAACCGAAATGGTTGATAACCTGATACTTGAGACCCATCAAAGCCATAAGGGTACGACCTCCGTTGTCGTAACCCATGATTTGTTTGCGGCCTTTCGAATTGGTGAGTATATGGTTATGCTCGATAAAGGCAGAGTGTTACTTGCTGGAACGCGAGATGATTTCTACAACTCGGATGTAGAACTTGTGCAAAGGTTTATTGAAAAGGGAACAAAAAAAGGATGAGCATCTTAGGAACCCCTGAATTTAAAGTCGGCGTACTCGTTGTTGTAGTCGCGGGGCTTATTGGCGCGATGTCGCTAAAAGTTTCTGATGGTGCTGGAGTTTTCGGTAGCGGTAAAACTCATTCTTTTATT
>CAZDFM010000648.1:0-1980 GCA_964504465.1 uncultured Pseudobdellovibrionaceae bacterium
GGCAATCGTCGCTTCTTTTGAAGAGTCCGAATCGTTCTCTTCAGTAACTGGAGCAGTAGTAACGGAAGCTGTTTTTTTGCGACCAAGTAACGTAGAAGGGAAAAGTTTTAGCATTGCGGGTAAAAACACAAGATCTCCTAAGAAGCCAGCGAAGATGGATAAACACATATAAACGCCGAAAGTTTTGTTCACTTCAAAATCAGAGGTCAAGAATATCATAAAACCAAATAACATCACCAGTGATTCAAACAAACAGGGGTTACCTTCTTGCAAGAAAGCCTGACGAAGGGGAAGGTGAGTTAGCTTTTTCTCGGCCTTCATCTTTTTTAAGCGAGTCAGTAAATACACCGTGTTATTAAAAGCTAGCCCTAAGGCTATAGAGAAAATCAAAGCGACTCCGGGTTTAATAGGAGTTTGAGCAATGGCCATGACTCCGATGAGTGCCGCCGGAGGAAGTAAATTTGGAACACAAGCGACGAGTCCCCAGCGTAACGATCTAAAAATGAGGAGAATAATTAAGCCAATGACGACCAAGGATTCCCAAAAACCATAAACCAAGGCTTTCGAAACCTGTTCGTTGATTGTATGCGCACGCACGGCAAGACCTGATTCAACAATCTTGAATTCAGGAAAACTTTTTTGAGCTAAGCCCATGATTTGAGCGCGGGCTTTTTTGATTTCTCCACTTGGAACATCGTGAAAGCGGACTCCGAGCCTAATCGAGCTTCCGGCATCGACTATATATTGTTTCATGGGGTTTTTGTTCGACATTGAATAGAGGAACATAAGTTCACCCAGTTCGGCAGAGGTTTGTGGAAGTTTCTCTCCGAGTAAGTCGACATAAGAAACAACACTCCCAACTTCTGGGAATTTTCGTAAGTCTCGACCTAAAGCTTCGACTTTCGACATGGCTTCAAGCTTACGAAATTCAGCGGCGGTGGGGCTTTCGATTACGAGCTCATAAGCGAGAATTCCACCAAATTTTTTATCTATATTCTCTGTGATGATTCTTGATTCTTCGTTCGCGGGCAAATCGTCAAACATGCGAGTTGAAAAGGTAATGTCTTTGCCTTTGATCGCGAAAAAGATCGTACAGATTAAAAGGACTGCGAACGCAGGTCTCGCATATTTAAAAACCGTCAAAGTCCACAAAGATTTTTTTGCTGTCCAACGACGGAGTTTTGGATCAGTAAGATGCATACAGCAAAGTAAAAAAATCTGAGAAACGGCCCAAACCGTCACCACTGAAAGTGTAACAGTGAGCGCATACTGCCGGATGAGAGGCACAATGTTGCCAATTAAGACCATAAAGCCGATAGCAGTAGTCATACTTCCTAAGAAATTTGCCAAGGCGAGTTCTCTTAGCACACTGAATGACATAGCGAAGCGCTCAGCTATGGGGAGTTGCTGAAAGGTTCGGCTCGTAGCTAAAGTCGTTTCTTCAATTCTTTCGGCCCAGCGGTGAAGCGAATGAATCAAAACTGAAGAAACCACAATACTCGTGATAACGGGAAGTGTTGTTAACAGAGCAGAAAAAGGAACTCCAAGAAAAGCAATGCCGCCTAGAACGATAGTGTTTGCTAGGCACAGATTAACGAGAGTTAATGCCAGCGATCGTTTCCCGCGGATTAGAACAGAAAAAACAATACAGAATATTAAAAGTGTAAGGCCAAGGTAGATCTTTAGTTCTTCATTGAGACGACTTGCAAAGCGCCCTGAAATGGCGGGGATGCCCCCAACTTGAACTTCAATTCCGGGAGCCATTTTTTCGATGGTGTTTTGAATCTCCATCGCGAGGGAGTTGAGTTTTGCCGGACTAAACATCTGAGGCTCTAACATCATAAGGGTAGACCGATGATCTACGCTGATGATTTGTGACTGAATCGCAGATTGATTTTTGACATAGCCTTCCCACTTTTCAGCTGGGAGATTGTCAAAGATGGAACCTACGGTAATGGCTTCATCAGCCTCAAAAACCCC
>CAZDFM010000649.1:0-1977 GCA_964504465.1 uncultured Pseudobdellovibrionaceae bacterium
GTGGAGAGGGTATCCCCTTTTGTGGGACCTCTGTCCCACCTGGAGGGTGTACCCAGGGGCAGCGAGCCATGGATGGCGTGTCCCACAAAAGGGGATACCCTCTCCACGCACCTACTACCGGACGCGACCTTTTTATTAAAACTTGAACGAAGACCAATCTTGTTGAGAATCAGAATTTCATTTCTAAAATTTAAATTATTCTGAGCTCGAGTTATGGATTTTTAAATTCAAAGGTTTTGTGTTTGAGAACTTTTGATTTACGTTTGTTTCAATTTTTCATTCCTACTTATTTGCGTGCTTGGATTTTTTAAAAAAACCTTCGTTCCCTTCAAGTGGGTTGGTGGTGGGGTTGCTTTGTCGGGACCTCTGCGGCATCGCGGCCGGCTAGGCTGGAGGGTGTATCCATCAGCAGTGAGCCATGGATGGCGTGTCCCGACAAAGTACCCCCCCCCACCAACCCGCTTGAAGGGGGACGTAAGCCTCGTTTTTTTAAAAACAGATCTCCGAGCATAGCAAAAAAGGTGGAGATGTCGGGAATTCGTGTACATACGTGGAGAATTTCTCCACCACCACTAAACTTTACCTTTGAAGTGAAAGAGCCTAACTTTAATACAGATAAGGAGGCTTTATGCTTAATTGGGCCGTAATGTTTTTCATCATCGCAATCGTAGCCGCTGTCTTTGGCTTCGGAGGCATCGCTGCAGGTGCTACAGGAATCGCAAAAGTTCTCTTTGGACTTTTCTTGGTTCTGTTTGTGCTTTCTCTATTTACAAACTGGGGCCGTCGTCCACTCATTTGATTGGCTGCTTCTAGTTGAATTTGTCGGAGGGCCTCCGGCATTTTCATATACCCCGAAAGTATCTTAAAGCCGAAAGGCTGGGCTGCTTTCGGGGTATTCGTTTTTTTAGGGGTTGGTTTATTTTCTTTTAAATTCTTCGAGGTACATTATGTTTTCTAAGGCGAATCGCAAGCGTACGATTTTGATCGTGCTCGTTATCTTTGCTCTGACAATTATTGTTTATCCGCTTTTATTTTCGCCCGAAGACGGAGTGGTCGACCCCACCGTCCCCGCAACTGAACTTCCTGTTGAAGTAAAATAAAATAGATTCAACAGGTTCGTTTTTTACGCGAGTAGTTCTTTAGCCGCAGTCACGATCGCTTGCGAATCCATTTGATGCTTTTGATAGAGTTCGATGGCTTTGTAAGCACTTTGACCGAATTCGTCTCGTACACCCAATGATTTCAGCTTAAGATTTTCGCCTGCAAGTAAAAGTGCATGAGAAATCTGCGCGCCCATTCCGCCGACCAATTGATGATCTTCGACTGTCACAACTTTGCCTTCAGACTTTTGCACACAGGCACTTAATAATTTTACATCTGGAATATTAATAATCGACGGATTCACAACCACTGCGCCAAAACCTTCGGCGACAAGTTGCTTAGCCGCTGTCAGGGCCTGATGTAAAAGAGGTCCCGCACCAATTAATGTGACCGTTTTACCTGGAACGACTTTTTCAAAAACTAACTGACCTTGACCCAATTTATAATTGGGAGGATTCGAGAATAAGCTCTGCGGAAAGTCTTCGCGGCCTAAAAAGAAGATCTTTGATTTTGGTACTTCGCCTTTTCTGCGGGCTTCGGCAAAACTTGCGATCGCCTGCCCCACCAATACTTCAGCTTCTTCACTTGTAGAAAGGCAATAAACTTCAACATGAGGAATTGCGCCGGATTGAGCGAGATAACTCAAAGCCTGATGGCTTGCGCCGTCGGCCGCATCTTGAAAACCTGCGTGCGAAAAAATCGCAATGACCGGCGCTTCAGAAAGCGACGCCATCGTGAATGGTAAAGCGCCTTTGGTAACACCAAATTGCGAGAAGGTGTCGACGAAAGGAATATAACCTGACTTCGAAAATCCTGCGGCGACACTCACCATGTTTGCTTCGGCAACGCCAATATCGAAAGTCGCTTCAGGGTAAG
>CAZDFM010000650.1:0-1973 GCA_964504465.1 uncultured Pseudobdellovibrionaceae bacterium
GTTGAAGGAGTCGAGGATCTCTCTTTTCTGACTTACTTAGCTGCGGCTAACCTTGAAATTGAAACTGCTAAAAAACAAGAATTGCTTGAAACCGCAAGTCTCAAAACCCGTGTTTTACTGTTGCTTGATATTATGCAAAAGCAAAAAGACGCGCTCGAAGTGCAAACCGAGATTCGAGAAAAGCTCACTCACAAGATTGGCAAGGTTCAGCGCGAAAGCATTTTGCGCGAACAAATGCGTGCCATCCAAGAAGAGCTTGGTGAGGGCGACTCAGCTACTGCAAAACAAGATTACCGCAAAAAAATCGAAGATGCGAATATGCCCGAAGAGGCAAAGAAAACTGCACTCGACGAGCTTAAACGTCTTGAGAGCATGGGGAACTCTTCGCCTGAGTCTCATGTGATTCGCAATTATCTCGATCTACTTGTCGCACTTCCTTGGAGCCAAGCTCCCACTGAAGAAGAACTCGAAGCGCTTGATCTTGAAGAAGCTCGTGCAACTTTAGATCGCGATCACTATGGTTTAGATAAAATTAAAAAAAGAATTCTTCAGCATCTAGCGGTTATGAAACTTAAAAAATCGAGCCGTGGGCAAATTCTTTTATTTGTCGGCCCTCCAGGCGTAGGGAAGACAAGCCTTGGGCAAAGTATTGCCAAAGCACTAGGCCGTAAATTTGTTCGTGGAAGCTTAGGTGGAGTTCGTGATGATGCGGAAATTCGTGGTCACCGGCGAACGTATGTAGGAGCAATGCCCGGTAAAATCATTCAAGGCATTAAGCGCGCTGGTGAAAACAATCCAGTTTTTATGCTCGATGAAATTGATAAAATGGGTCGCGGCTATCAGGGTGATCCCGCGTCCGCTTTGCTTGAGGTATTAGATCCGGAACAAAATGCGACTTTTATGGATCATTATTTAGATGTCGCATTTGATTTATCGAAAGTGTTTTTTATTGCGACGGCAAACAGTTTGGATTCGATTCCGGGCCCA
Organism: uncultured Pseudobdellovibrionaceae bacterium; assembly: GCA_964504465.1. Taxonomy (GTDB): domain Bacteria; phylum Bdellovibrionota; class Bdellovibrionia; order Bdellovibrionales; family UBA1609; genus CAZDFM01. The sequence goes on from CAZDFM010000650.1 coordinate 988, forward strand.
CTGTTAGATCGTATGGAAGTAATCGACTTAAGCGGGTACACGACCGCAGAAAAGCTCCACATCGCAAAGAACCACTTGATTCCAAAACAGTGGACTGAGCATGGGATAACCAAGGATCAACTGGTGATTTCTGATGAAGCCTTGCTGAGAGTGATTCATGCACACACACGCGAAGCTGGAGTTCGAGATTTGCAAAGAAAAATTGCGAACTTATGCAGGTCAATGGCCGAAAAAGTTTTAGCAAAAGACCAAGTGTTACCATTAAGAATTGAACTGCAAGATCTTGAAGAGATTTTGGGGCCAGAGCGATTTGTTCATGAAGTAGCTGAGAGACTTAATCCCCCAGGAGTTGCGACCGGCCTTGCTTGGACGCCAATGGGAGGCGAGATACTTTTTATTGAGGCCAATTTAATGCCGGGTAAAGGTAGCTTGCTTTTAACGGGGCAGCTCGGAGATGTGATGAAAGAGTCCACACAAATTGCTTTGAGTTTGGTGCGTTCACGACTTTCACATATTATTCCGGATTTTGAGTTTGAACGAAAAGATATTCACGTTCACGTTCCTGCGGGTGCGATTCCAAAAGATGGGCCTTCAGCTGGAGTCACGATGCTCACAACAATTGCCTCGCTACTTACAGGACGGATCGTGGACTCAAAGCTTGCAATGACAGGTGAGCTAACACTTCGGGGAGCGGTTCTTCCCGTGGGTGGAATTAAAGAAAAAGTGATCGCGGCTCATCGCGCGGGGATTGAACGAGTCATTTTAGCTAAACGAAACGAAAAGGATCTTAAGGATGTGCCTGACGAAGTCAAAGCCGCTTTAAAATTTGATTTTGTAGAGTCTGCGGCTGAGGTCTTAAAGCTCGCGCTGGGTCTTGAAGCTCTAACGCCAGAGGCAACACTTGCGCCGAATCCGAGCATCGAAGCTCCATCGGCGCAGGTGTAAGTAAAAGCAAAGTTATTTTAATTTCGTTTGAAGCTCTTTGG
>CAZDFM010000651.1:0-1971 GCA_964504465.1 uncultured Pseudobdellovibrionaceae bacterium
GGGCTTAGACCAACAAAGGATCCTCGCTACCAAAGCGGGCGAAATCTTTTTTGAGCTTAGCTCAATGGCTTTTCCTTTTTTTGGCGAAATCGCAAGCCCGAGCCCCCTTCCGAAAACAAGAACTTGGTCTGAATATCTGAACGCAAAATTGTCGCTGCACTTAGTAGAATCCGAGAACTTCAAGATCTTTGACCGTGCCACAATTGATAATTATTGGTCGGCATTTAACGCACGAATTGATTTACTAAATGCAGTCACAGAAGCAAAACTTGTGCACGTCGATTACCATTTTGGAAACCTTCTCTATCACGATCACGAAATTGTAGGAGTCGTAGATTTTGAATGGGCATTGGCCGGTGATCCACTCTATGATTTAGGTCGCTGGTTTGAACCCAAAGAAGAATGGCCTCAGAGCCGCGTTCCATTTCTTAAGGGCGCAAAAAAAGAAAGCCTCAACGCCACCGAAAAAGAACGCCTCAAGCTCTACCAAATGATTAAAAACATAGAGCTATCTGTAGTGGCCCACCTTCACCTAAGCCCTCAAGAGGCCACTGAGTATAAACAGATTACGCTTGAGCAATTACAGACCCTTTTGGCATAGCCGGAAGCCAGTAAACGGGTAATTATCTCGTCTCTGACACAAATTCTTAACAATCATAGTGAATGACGATTTTGGACTCTGGCGGTAGTTTAGGCGCTAACTGGAAGCGCTTTATCCGTCGAGACCACAAATGCTCAGTAGGCCCAAAATTCTTATAGTCGACGATAAAGACGCGAATCTTCTCGCTCTGAATACCCTTCTTAAAAATAAGGCATTTGAGGTCATTTCTGCTAACTCAGGTGACGCCGCGCTTGAGCAGGCACGAACAACCGAATTTGCTTTGATTTTGACTGATATGCAGATGCCAGTCATCGATGGCTTTGAGCTTTTAAAACGTCTGAAAGCATTGCCTTTAAATTCAAGTACACCTGTAGTCTTTGTAACGGCCGCGGATTTTGATCGAGCAAGAGAGCTTAAGGCCTATGAGCTTGGAGTTGCTGATTTTATTTACAAACCGATTGAACCTGTCATTCTTGAAGCTAAAATTAACTTCTTTATTCGTATTTTTGAAGCCGGCCAATTGAGACAGGAATATACAAAGACTCGACATTTTTTAGGCGCCGACTCTGAGATAGCAAAAATGATCCGCGAAAAAGACTGGTCTCAGCATCCTCTTGGTTTACCCGAAACTTGGGCTTCGGTTTTAAAAACTTCAATTGCCTTAATTTTACACTCCCGGTTTCCGATGTTTCTTGCCTGGGGAAAAGAGCGCTATTTTTTCTACAACGAAGCTTACGCAACGATCTTAGGCAAAAAACACCCTGCTGCTTTAGGAGATCGTTTCGAATCTGTTTGGAGCGACATCTGGCAAGACCTCATCCCGCTGGTTGAAAAGGTCGATCAAGGTGGATCGGTATTTTTAGAAGACATGAAACTTATAATGAATCGCAAAGGTTATGACGAGGAAACCTACTTTACCTTTTCGTACAGCCCAATACTGAGCGCCGACTCCGAGGTTCGCGGACTTTTTTGCTCAGTCGTCGAAACGACAGAAAAACATCTTTCGGCGATCGACTTAAAAGTTAAAAGTGACGCCCTTGAAAACAGTTTGAACGGTTTTGACATTGTAAATTCTGAAGGAAAAATCACCTATGTGAATCAAGCCTACGTTAAAATGTGGGGCTATGATTCGGCAGAAGAAATCATTGGCACATCACCTGCGGGACATTGTGCCGATCCGGAAGTCCCCTTGAAAATAATTGCGCAGCTGAAGACTACTGGCCAATGTGACATCGAATTTTTAGCTAAACGCAAAGATGGCTCCACCTTTGATGTGCGAATGCTCTCGTTTTTGGCACATGATGCAAATGGAAACGAAATCTACCCGACCACCTCAGTTGACATCACCGAGCAACGTCGCGCTCAGCGCG
>CAZDFM010000652.1:0-1968 GCA_964504465.1 uncultured Pseudobdellovibrionaceae bacterium
GTGACAAGGCTCCTATGGGACGCAATTGACAATGTCGGAATTGCAGATGAAGTGATTACTGATGGCTTTGCAGAAATATGGTCGGCGCTGACGAACGCTACCAGTGGCTTTAAAGCAAGTAGTTCAAAATTTAAGGACGTTGGACTCTTTCATAAAGTTCAAGACGGAATGACTGGCTCTAGTGACTGGTCTTCGCTTCGCACACTTGAATTTCATATTGGGGACCGCACTGAATATGCAACCTATGTGACCGCTCGAGCCGCGTGCGCCACTCTCAATCCGAACACACATAATTTTGAAATCACTCCCGTCATGGGCGGATCTTCATTCAGCACGGTCGATCTATTTAGGAACAATGACTTCTTTCACTATAAAGCGAGTAGCGCACAATCAAATGTCAGATTCAGACTCCAGTACTCGGCTGCTGGAAACCTGGCCGACTTAGATCTTTATCTTTACAATGAGTCGGCACGCTTCGGTTATGATGAAGATATTCTTGGCAGAAGTGACAGCACTCCTTCAGGAACCGGGACCCAAAGCGAACTTATCACTATCGCAACTCTTCCTAAAGGTGATTACCTCATCAACGTTTTCGCATATGTGGGTGAAAATCGAGGAATCGGGAGCGCAAATACTTATAAAATTCAGATTTCAACTAATGGATCGTCTTGGACGAATTTGTGTGAACCATGAGCAACTTCATTAAGAAATACATCACGGCTCGTTCTTGTGCTACCGCCTCATTTATCGTGATGGCCTTAGTAGGCGGATATGTTTTTATCCATGGATCTCATTCTGTAGTTGAAACTGCTGAAATTCGACCGCGGTCTAAAGCCGAAGTTTTAGGGATGACTCACACTCACCGACCAAAGGGAATGACCGAAAAAATTCGAGGATCTCTTGCCGTTAAAATCAAAACTACGTCTGAGTTTGAAGTGAATCAGCCGCTGGTCTATACAGCCGAGATATTGCCCGATATGGATCTTCAGAATGTACAGTACCGCTGGATCCTTCCACCTGAAATCGAACTCGTTCAAGGCCAACTCAAAGGACAACTGTCAGATTTAAGAGCTGGGAAAATTCTTCCTGTCGAAATAACAGTCAATTCGGTACTCGATGAAAATTCTCAAATCCACTTTCAGGTTAAAAGCGAATTAGCTGGTGCCCAGTTCTCTGCCACTGCCCAGTACAATACTGTTAATCAACCTGTGCTCAATGAGAAGATCAAAGAGCTCCATGAAAAAACTAAAAAGGCTTCTAAAAAGGAAGCCCTTCGGTAGATTTTTCCTCTCAAAAATGTTTTAAGTCTTTATGGGTAGGCCGAACTCATTTCTTAGCACTACAATTAAATGTATCCTACTTGCAGGCTTCTTCGTCCTGTGTGCAGCACCTCAAGTTGCCTTTGGCCGATTGCCCGACTGTAATGTTCTCCTCGTCCCCTCTAAGGTCAAAGTTGAATCCTTAAGCATTGAGCACGTCGATTTTAGCTCGAAGATGACTGAACATCATAGCGAGCGCTATCTCAAGAACCTATCAAAAGCAATTTTAGCTCGTCCTATTTATGCGGTCACCGAGAGCAAAAGTAGTCGTCATCAAAAGGCAATCGTAGCGGTTATTGATGAACAAAGTCCCATTCCAAAAATGGATGAGTTCTATTTCAAAATTGATGCCCCCGGCGTGATTACCGTTTTTAATATCGGGGAATCTCATCGAAGACGGATTCATTGGTACTACGACACGATAGCCAAGGCGACTCTTCCAGAACACAAGCGCGAACTCACAATTTTGGGAGGTTATCTAGAAGGCTTTAAACTAAACGTACAGCCAGAGACTGTGGTAAAGCTCGCGATCAAACACGACGTCACCTTAGCAAATGTAGTGGCAGCCTTTAGCAAATGGACCGAGGGCCCAGTTCGCGCAATTGCTCAATCCGAATCTACCCAGCACGAAAAGAACATCCGCTACTAC
>CAZDFM010000653.1:0-1962 GCA_964504465.1 uncultured Pseudobdellovibrionaceae bacterium
AATCACGTTGATGTCGAGATCAGACATCATGAGTTTCTTAAATGAAGTTCGGAGATCGACGTTTGGACAAGATGACCGTGAAAAGCTCGACCAACTTTTTACGCTGATCTCGCACAATTTAGGTTTTGCAATTTTTGAAGAGGTTGAAAAAACAAAGAGAGCTGTCTGCACTGAAGATACCGCCTTCTTTCGGTTCGAAAGTGATGAGATCAGTGTGCAAGAGACATTGAGCTATAAAGAGTTTGAAGCCTACACTGCTGACAAAATACAGGCGATTTTTCGCACCTTAGATGAGGTCATGATGTCTGCTGGAGTAAAAAATTCTGAAATCGATTCGATCTGCTGCACGGGGGGTACATCACGCGTCCCTGCTATTTCAGAAGGTTTGGCCCAAAGATTTGGAATAGAAAAAGTGCATTCTTTTAAGAGCTTTCACTCTGTAATCGGAGGCCTCGCAGAGAGGGCTCGTCAACTGCAAGAAGACCTTTAGCGACCCGTTTTAGGTCTTGAAAAGGCCGGGCCTTTGCCCGATAGTAGCGAAATGTCTTTTGATACCAAAGTCCCCATAAAAAAAGCTGTTCTCGTAGGAATTCAACTGCCTCGCACTTCAAACGCCGAGCTCAATGGATCTCTCACAGAATTAACCCGTCTCGTAACAACTCTTGGGTATCAAGTTATCGGACAGGTGACTCAAAAGCGTAGCTCTGAAAAGACCTCCACAGTATTAGGCCAAGGAAAACTTGCCGAACTTGCCCAATGGACCGGTGGAACGGGCAAAATTGCGGCGATGTTTGAAGCTAAAAAGTCTAAAGCTGCACTTAAATGGGAAGAAGAAGCAGAAGAAAAGGCCGAACTTACCGAGGACGAAGAATTTCTCGAAGAAGACTCGAGCGACCTCGGTGAGGATTCTACTGAAAATCTGAATATCAAAGAGACCGCAGATATCGTAATTGTCGATTGCGATCTCTCACCTTCGCAGCTTCGAAACCTAGAAAGTGCTACCGGTAAGACAGTTTTGGATCGAACGGGTGTGATCATTGATATTTTCAGTCGCCACGCCCGCACAAAGGCGGCTCGCCTTCAGGTTGAAATTGCTCGGTTGGTCTACGTCGCGCCTCGGATACGCGAAACAGGTGCCAGCAGCGATCAGCAAGGTGGTGGCGGTAAAGGTGCCGGTGAAACCAGTCTTGAACTCGATAAACGAAAAATCCGCGACCGAATCAAAGAGCTAAAAGACGAACTTGCGGCTATCGGCAATGAGCATCAGTTGCGTCGTGAACGCCGTGAGCAAGAAATTACCGTAGCCTTAGTGGGATATACAAATGCTGGTAAGTCGTCATTAATGCGAGCGATGACCGGTAGCGAAGTGTTAGTTGCGGATAAACTATTTGCTACTCTCGACACAACAGTGCGACCTCTCTACCCCGAATCGCGTCCCAAAATTCTTGTTTCAGATACGGTCGGATTTATCAAAAAACTTCCGCATGATCTTGTGGCTTCCTTTAAGTCGACTTTAGATGAAGCATTAAACGCCTCTCTTTTGTTATTTGTAGTCGACAGTGCGGATCCTTCATTTCGAGATCAAATCGCAGTCACTCAAAGTGTATTGAGTGAAGTGGGTGCAACTGAGGTCCCAAGACTTCTGATACTTAATAAGCGCGACAAACTCACCGAGGAACAAACTAAAGAACTTTCGGAAGAGTTTCCAGATGCGATTTTTATTTCGACTCTAAATAAAGACGATCTCCAAATGTTGCGCCAAAAAATACTCAGTTATTTTGAGCAAGACATGATAGATGCAGACCTCTTTATCCCATTTACTGCAAAGGGAATGATTGGCGAGATTCGTGCGCGTGCAAGAGTGCTCAGCGAAAGCTACCATGAGCTCGGCCCGACCTTTAAGATTAGTGCAACCGAGGACACGCTGAACTGCTTAACGACAAGACTCAAAAAGTAGGCTTC
>CAZDFM010000654.1:0-1957 GCA_964504465.1 uncultured Pseudobdellovibrionaceae bacterium
CGAATCAACCAAGCGTCGGATGACGCCGCGGGACTCGCGATCAGCGAAAACTTACGAGGTCAAATTCGTGGGATGAAGCAGGCAAGCCGAAACGCGAACGACGGTATTTCACTTGTGCAGGTCGCGGAAGGCGGATTAAACGAAGTATCGAGCATTATCATTCGACTTCGAGAACTCGCTGTACAAGCCGCTTCTGATACAATCGGTGACGTTGAACGTAAGTTCATCGATGTCGAGTATCAACAGTTGAAGTCAGAGATTCAGAGGATTGCTGAGGTTACACAATTTAACGGACGAGATCTGTTAAATGGAACCGGCGGAATTATGGACATCCAAATTGGAGTACATAACGACGCATTTAAAGATCGTATCTCGTTTAACTCTTCTGCCGCTAATGCTTCGTTAGAAGCCCTCGGATTAACTGCAGAAGCTTTAGCCACTAAAGAACAGGCTCAAGCGAGTATCGATGTTGTGGATACAGCTCTAGTTTCGGTAAATGCGATGCGCGCCAACTTTGGTGCCATGCAAAACCGACTGGGCTCGACCATTAACAACTTGGCGATTGCTCACGAAAACTTATCAGCTGCCAATTCTCGTATTAGAGATGCGGACATTGCGGAAGAGACTGCTGAACTAACCCGTAACACAATCTTGCAACAAGCAGGTGTGTCGGTTCTAGGTCAAGCGAATCAGATCCAGCAAGTAGCTCTTAAGTTACTCGGATAATTATAAGTCATTGACGGTGTGGCCCGCGCTTGGTGGGCCCACAGCTTCTAAAACTTTTTCGAAGGAGATCAAAAATGATCACCATGTTGAATGAATGGACTCTTCCATTATTTTTTGCCGGAGTTATCGCAAGTGCCGTTATTGCCGGTTTAAACATCGGTCCCGTAGTTTAATCGCTCCCTACACGTATTTCAAAAATCAAAAACCTCTCTAGTTCTGCTAGAGAGGTTCTATATTTTACACAAAGAGGTAACAGTTCCCTTTGGTTAGTTACTTCAATTCTTCGACTTTTATAACTACCGGAACATACGATGGCACGCCGGGGCCGAAAAAAGACACAATCGTCATCATAACTCCTGGAACATAGCCCTCTAGACTTTCCAGATCTTTCGGCAAAATCAAACACGCGGACTTACACATTTCTTCTCCCACATCGAGGTTGATGACATTGGTTTTTATCATTAACGGAGCCGATTGAGCACCGATCACTACCCTATTGTCTTTGAGTTCAAGAACCATGCTCATGGTTTCGTCTTGAACCGACACAACCGTGAGGCGTTTGTTGTTGAATAGACTCGAATCAAGCCCGACAGTCCGCTCGATCTTCATCCCAAATACTTCGTCAGCGGTTTGTTCAGAGTCAAAGGTTGCCAAAGCTTCGTCTTTGGTCATGGCAAATGAAGTCGCGCTAAAACATATCACCAATACAAGAAGCCCTAATTTCATAAATATCCTTTTAAAAGAGTTTTGTTTAGGCTTGGTCTTCAGAGCAAGGCGCGTGCCCTCTTAGGGCCGCATTAGCGGTTCGCTCCAGCAAACCACGTGTCGATAGTTTCAACAGGCAGGAATAAATAACAACTAACGAGTAAAAATCGTGTCCCATTCTTCGAAGGCTTTTAGAAAGTCTGCTTCCGTAATGATCCCAACTAATTTATTGCCTTCATCTACGACAGGTAAACATCCAAACTAATGTTTTCTCATAAGTGCAGCAGTTTCAGACAAGGTCGCATCCGGACGAATAGTTAAAACGTTTGCATTCATAATTTTTTTAACAGGAATATCTCGGTAAACCGTTACGATCTCTTGTTGTTCAACGTCGGCAAGTTGTGAAATCGCCACCCGTAAAAAATCTCGATGGGTGACAATCCCAGTAAGCTCCCCGTCATAATTCACAACCGGAACGTGGCGGATGCGTTTCCACTTCATCATTTCTTGAAGCAAATTAAGATTG
>CAZDFM010000655.1:0-1948 GCA_964504465.1 uncultured Pseudobdellovibrionaceae bacterium
CAAAATCGCCTTCGAAAACGACCTGGCCTGACTGGACGAACCCTTTAAAGATAATTCCAGTGTTCTGTTTGTAATTAAAGACAATGCGTTCCCCTTCGATATGGGCCTTTTCGCTTTTCAAGATGACGTTGCCCGAAGCTTCAATTTGTTGTTTTTTTAAATCGACTTTGGCTCGATCACAACTCAGGTGCTGCCCCTGAAACACGACTTGAACGTTGCCCTCAGCGCGAAAAGTTCTTTTCTCTAAATCTCGATACATCGAGTCCGCATTGATGATAATGCCGTCGGTAACAGAGGACTGCGCCAATGATGAATTGGTCAACAGTAGGACGCAGAGAGAAAAAAACGTAGCAATGTATTTCACTTCGATTTCATGACGAACACGCCATCCCATCCATCATCGGGGGGTTCTGCTAAGAATTCCTGACATCGCTCGATATAAAGCTTGGAGACGGGGTCGGCAGGATTTAAATCCAAGGCTTTAGAGAACAATTCCAAACCTTTTTGCCAAGATTTTGCATGATAGGCTTCGTAGCCTTCGCCAAACCACTTCAATGTTTCAGCCACTTTCGCTGAGGGGGCTTTTTCCTCAGAAATAAGTTCGTAAATTCGCACAGGCTGGGCCTTCCCCTTTACCCGAACCCAGTCGATCTCTCGACAGATAAAATTATCTTTCACCTCTCGGTAAGTCATTTCGCTAAGAATTATTCGTGTGCCATAGGTTTTATTGATCCCCTCTAATCGAGAGGCCAGATTGACGGCGTCCCCCATCACAGTGTAGCTGCGGACTGTTTCAGATCCCATGTTTCCGGCACTGACTTCGCCTGTATTCAAGCCAATCCCTAAATCGATACTGGGCAAACCTTTGCTCTCAAATTCTTTTTGCAATTCAAAGAGTTTGTTAATGTGTTGCAGGGCGCACCGGCAGGCGTATTTAGCATGATCGGGATAAGAAATAGGGGCGCCAAAGAAAGCCATGATAGCGTCACCCATGTACTTATCAAGAGTCCCTTGATTCTTAAAAACCAGTTCGGTCATGGGTGTCAGATAACTATTCAGAAGATCCGACAGGGCCCGGGGATCTAGCTTTTCAGAAATCGTAGTGAAACCCCGCAAATCCGAAAAGAAAATGGTGAGGTGAGCTTTCTTTCCGCCGAGTTCAATATTTTTAGGGTCTGCCAAAATTTCTTCGACAATGGCAGGAGATACGTATTTTTGAAAGGTCTGGCGTAATTCTTTTTTGCCGCGCTCTTCGGTTAGGTAACGGTAAAAGGTTAGGGCCACATAAAGGAATGAGATCAGAAACATGGGCCAAACTATCGTCACGATGATGCCCTTACCAAAAAGGTAATTTTGATCTAGAAACAAAGTTCCGCCCAACATTAAAGCGGCTAAGGCCAAACCCCAAGCCGCTCCCAAATAGGTCAATGCCACGCTAAGAACCAAGCCCACGGCTCCCAGCACCAATGGCATTTTGGCGGCCTCGTCCGGAATTGTTCGAAAAAAGTTTCGTCGGATGATGTTGTCCAAAGCATTCAGATGAGTCTCTGCTCCGGGATAGTTCTCTTGAAAAGGTGTTACGCGAAGATCAAAAATCCCCATTGAAGTGGCGCCCACGATAAAAATCTTGTCCTTAATAAATTCAGCCTTTTTAACGGTGAAGGTCTTGGCATCCCAAGTTTTAGATTCTTTATCAAATACCCGCTGTTCAATAGTGGCGTCGGGAGAATCTGAGAGCAGGTCAGCAAAGCTTAGGTAGGGGTACATTTTTTCTTTGCCGGCATAATTTAACAAGAGGGCTCCATTGCCGGACACCGGGATGTCATGAACCGGATCCCCAGTTTCATTGTTCGTAATTTCTAGATTCACGACTTCTTTTAGACCGTTGGCCGGATTGAATTCCAGCTTGGGCGAAGCATTAAAATTATTGGCAACTAAATAGGCTTTT
>CAZDFM010000656.1:0-1943 GCA_964504465.1 uncultured Pseudobdellovibrionaceae bacterium
GCACAAGCCGCATTCCGCCGTCAGTACCTCACCCAAAAGGTTTTAGCTAAAAATATCAATTCGAAGATGAACGAGTCGGGCGCTAAAAAATATTACGAAGGTAATAAACGAAAGTACTCCACCGATAAGGTTCACGTTCAGCACATCTTAGTCGCCGATGAAAAAACGGCAAACGACGTGATGAAACAAGCGAAAGCACCTAAGGCCGATTTTCAAAAGTTAGCCGAGCGACTGAGCAAAGATCCTTCAGCAAAGAATAACCGAGGTGACATTGGCGTGATCACTCGCGATAGCCCGTTTGTAGACGAATTTAAAACGGCTGCATTTGAAGGCGATAAAGGAGAAGTCATCGGACCCGTAAAGACCCTTTATGGCTACCACGTGATCAAGATCGTCGATAAACAGATCGGTAAGACCTTAGGCTATAACGAAGTCGAAATGCGCGTGAAGGCCGACTACAAAAAGAGTTTAGTGCAAAATTATCTCGTGCAATTGCGTAAGCAGGCGCAAGTTTCGCTCGACGATAAGGCGCTCAATAAGCTCTGATTTTTGATTCATTTACAGTAAAAAAGGCCCGGGCGTTTAGCGCTCTGGCCTTTTTAGTTTTTACCTAGGGGCGCCTCGGTTGCTGCGCGGTAAACTAGGGTTAAACGAGTTTTTGAATGGTCGTCAGTATGGCAATGGAAGCGGCTAACATTGTTCCCATACGAATCGTAAGATCAGATTTCGTTTGAGAAATAGAATGACTCAGTTCAGATCTTGACTGAAACAGGTCATGGCTTAATTCTGACTTTAAAAGTTGAAATTTACCGTCGATTCGACTTTCAAGGTCACGTAAGTCTTGTTTGTTCGCAAGTTTGTCTTCCATAATTTCGACCAATATTTTAATCGAGGTTTCGGCTTGTTCTCTTGAAAAACCGACCTCTTCCAAGATTTTAGCATATTTTAAAGTATTGAACATAAGATCTCCTTTGCCATCACCTAAGCAAAGTAAGCGCCCGAAATTCTTCAATGATACCAGTAGGATTTACAGTCAGTCAGTTCTCAAACGAGACTATTTGTACGATCTCCGGAGTTGCGTCGCCTAGTCATGGCCTTGCCAGTGAGAGTTAAGTTCAAAAACTAGTGATAAAAAGTCCCCAGGAAAAATGACCGGGGACATTCCCCAGCAGTCCTTACTGAAATAGCCGCGTACGGTGAATATCAATTCGAAAAATCCTTAGCGATGATTCCGTATTTCTCAAGCTTACGTAAGAGAGTCTTTTTAGGAATATTCGCATGCAAAGCAGTTTGATTGATGCGGCCGTTGAAGGTTTTCAAAGCGCTCATCAAGAATAACTTTTCGAACTCTTCTTTATTGGCCTGGAAATCAAGCTTATTGATATCAAGCTTAAATCCACGCTCGTCTAAAGCCGTAGCGCCCGAAGCACCACCCGGTGCGGCGACCGCTAATACTTCATCTTCTTCCGTCTCATCTGCTACGTTCATCACTTGACCTACGGTCAAGCCACGAAGTTTTGCAGAGTTCAAAACAGCACTCGGTAAGCTTTCGGCCGTGATTTCGTTACTGGATTCGATCACAAATGCGTGTTCGATCACGTTTTCTAACTCACGGATGTTACCGGGCCATGGATGGGACTTTAAACACTCCATCGCATCGGCGCTAAAACCGGTGATGTTCTTCTTATGGGTTTGGTTAAATCGATCGACGAAGTAACGAGCCAGCTCTTGTACGTCGCTCTTACGTTCACGAAGCGGTGGCAACTGAATCGGAAGAACGTTTAAGCGATAAAATAGGTCTTCGCGGAATTCGCCCTTTTTAATCATTTCTTCTAAGTTACGATTCGTTGCTGCTACGATGCGAACATTCACTTCGACTTCACGGTTCGAACCGATTGGAGTGAACTTCTTTTCTTGCAGAGCGCGGAGTAATTTAACCTGCA
>CAZDFM010000657.1:0-1937 GCA_964504465.1 uncultured Pseudobdellovibrionaceae bacterium
TTTCCCAGAGAACAGGTGGTTCGGGTAAGGTCACTCCCACTTTTATAAAGAAGAAGCATCGAGCGGCATTAAAATTTGAGAAAAACCAGGAACATGAAGTCGAGGAGATTCCAGAATCTTCTGAAGATGATGAGACTCTTGAGGACCAACCCGTTGATGATGCAGAAGATTTTGAATTAGCAGATGTCGTCGTATTTGATTGTGATCTTTCGCCCTCTCAGTTACGGAATTTGGAGAGTGCAACAGGTGCTACGGTTTTGGATCGCACAGGCGTCATCATTGAGATTTTTAGTCGGCATGCGAAAACTCGAACGGCCAGAACCCAGGTTGAGATCGCGCGCTTGAGTTACGTAGCTCCTCGCTTGCGTGAGACGGGTGGAAGCCAAGACCAACAAGGTGGGGGCGGCAAGGGGGCCGGAGAAACAAGCCTCGAATTGGATCGACGGAAAATTCGCGATCGAATCAAGGAACTCAAAAACGAACTCGAGGCTCTCGGTCATGAACAAAACACCCGTAGACGAAAACGACAACAAGAAATCACGGTGGCCTTGGTTGGTTATACTAATGCCGGGAAGTCTTCGCTTATGAGAGCTTTAACTGGGAGTGAAGTCCTCGTCGCCGATAAACTTTTTGCGACTCTCGACACAACAGTGCGTGTCCTTTATCCAGATTCAGTACCAAAAATTTTAATCTCGGACACAGTTGGCTTTATTAAAAAACTTCCTCATGATTTAGTTGCTTCTTTTAAATCGACATTGGACGAAGCTTTAAATGCATCCCTTTTGTTATTTGTAGTCGATTCATCGGATCTTACTTTTGAATCTCAGCTTGAAGTAACAAAAACTGTTCTTGCCGAAGTTGGAGCTGCGGAGATTCCAAGTTTATTGATTATGAACAAATCAGACCGCTTGGATCAGACGAGGCGTACTGAATTGGAATCAAAATATCCTCAAGCTATTTTTCTTTCTGCACATAATAAGTCTGATGTCAGCATGTTGAGGCAAAAGCTCATTGATTCCTTTTCCGCAGATATGAAAACGGTGGAACTCTTTGTTCCTTATAACGCCAAGGGTGCTATGGGAGAATTGCGATCAACGGTAAGGATTCTTTCAGAATCTTATACAAATGAAGGAACGGTTTATCGCGTTGTTGCTTTCGAGGCTGATCTTGAGAGATTGAAGGGTAAGTTCAAGTTGTCGGAAATTGAGAAGTCTTGAGGCGCTAGCGGTCCTATCGGGCAGTGATGCCCAATAGGCTGCGGCCAGATTAAAGTTGTTTTGAGAAGCAAACAAACTGGATAGGAGTTTGGGTGTTTCGGATGCGTACTTGAAAGTTGCCGACCCAATGTCCAAATCCATAATTTATTTCGAGTGTGCCCATTGCCATATCACCACCTTGAAGCAAGGTAAGATTTGCTTTCCACTCCGTAAGTTCACCAACTCCATCGTAAGTCGCAAGGGTTTGTCCACGTTTATTGGACAAAGTCACGCGAGAAGACTTTTGTGGGATTTCTGGGTTGTAAGGGTAGTTTCCAACTGACTGCATTTTGCCAACAGTGAGTCTGTAGTCATGAGCAGTGCATTCGAAGGCTAATGGGCTTTGGCTGCGATTAGCCAATGCCTGCTGGCTGACCAATGTAAATAAGAGAGAGCTGAACAATAAAAAGTGTTTCATTTTTCTTCCTTTTTTATGGCGAATAATTTCGCATGACCTGATTTATACTATGCGTTAGATGTATGTATATACTTATTATTAATAAATTATCTATATCTGATATATTTAAAATATATGAATGTTTTTAAATTCAATAACTATCGACAGGCATTCAGTGTTTTACTTGCCGAAGAGCGAAAGAAAGAAGCGGGCTTTTCGGGGATCTCACTCGCTCATAGGATTCGTGTACAGCCGAGTTATCTGACAAATGTAATCAAAGAAAG
>CAZDFM010000658.1:0-1929 GCA_964504465.1 uncultured Pseudobdellovibrionaceae bacterium
GCTTGTGGCACTCCCCGTGACCTCAATATTAGCGTTGGCATTTCTTTATTTAGAAACCAAGGACGTCCAAAAGGTGATCCAGCTTTCGTATGGAATTTTTTGGTTGGTACTGCCGACTCTGATTTTCTTTTTGATTCTTCCAAGCTTGCTTAAAACTGGCCTAAACTTTTGGGTTTCACTCACCGTGTCTTCACTGAGTATGGCGACTTTGTTTTTTGGCTACGCCTGGTGCCTTAAAAAATTCGGAATCACGATTTAGCTTTAGCGCAAAATCTTTTCCATCGTTCTGCCTTTAGACAATTCATCGATCAGTTTGTCGAGATAACGGATTTCACGCATCGTCTTTTCTTTGATATCTTCAATACGAACTCCGCAAATCAATCCCTTGATTAACTTGCGCCGCGGATTCAAGCCAGGCGCTTTCTTAAAAAAAGTCTCAATATCCGTTTCTTTTTTAATTACTGCTTCTAACTTTTTCGGCGTATAGCCCGTAAGCCAACTGATGATCTCATCGACTTCAGCTTTGGTTCGCCCTTTCTTCTCTGCCTTAGCAATATAGAGGGGGTAAACTTTTGCGAAACTCATTTCGTATACGCGAGGTTTTGCCATGTTTACTTCGCTTGTTTTGTTGTGCCTAAAGTTTTTTCTTCTGAGACGAGCCAAGGCCAATTCACGCATTGTTTAGGTAACATGTTGAGCTTCTTTAGCGATTCGAGCTTCTCTTTCATTACAAAGAACTGGCCTAAGCAGGGCGAGTTTTCGCCATATCCGTCATTCCAAGTTGTGACGAGCAGGTTGCTTTCAGTTTTATTAAAAATTTGGAGATTTGGATTGCCCTCGCCACCTAAAGGAAAGTTTTGCACTTGGCCTGTTGATAAATCTACTAAGACAACGGACTTACATCCCGTACCACACCCTATCTCGATTACTCGGTACTTGCCGGCAAAGTTTGGTCCTTCTTTTGTGGCTTCGGTTATTCTCGTCCGAAAAGTACTATAATCTTTATCTCGGCCGCCAAAGTCGGGCATCTTAGGTGAGCCCGAAAATTGTTTTGTTGCAGGAAAATCTTCGAATTTCGGAGCTGAAGGTATTTCCGTAGCTTTCGCCAAGCCTTGCACAAAAACGCTGAGAGAAAATAAAGGCAAAGACAAAATCAGAATGTTAAGCAATTTCATAGGAATCTCCTGGAAGCTTTAAACGTAGTACAAGCTAACATGAAAATCCATTACCAAGCACAGGATTTTCTTGCTTCAATAAAGCGCTCGAAGCATCTTAAGGCTCAATTGGGATTTTACCGAGGGAAAAGTTAAACTGAAAAGAACTGGCAATCTTCGCATCGGCATATCGGGTTGGCGCTACCCACGTTGGCGTGGACGGTTTTATCCAAAAAAACTCGCGCAAAAAAATGAGCTACATTACGCGAGTACGCAATTTTCATCGATCGAGTTGAACGGGTCGTTTTATTCTTTGCAAAGCCCCGAGAGTTATAGACGTTGGTATTATGAAACCTCAAAGGACTTTTTATTTGCCGTGAAGGGCCCGCGCTTTGTGACTCATATGTTAAAGCTAAAAAATGCTGAGGCACCACTGGGTAACTTTTTTGGTTCGGGCGTCTTACATTTAAGAGAAAAGTTGGGACCTTTTCTTTGGCAACTCCCTGAGCAAGTTCAGTACGATGAAGAACGATTACAAAACTTTTTTGAACTCTTGCCACGAACTCTTCAACAAGCCGTTGAACTTTCAAAAAAGGCGGACCGCCTTGAGGCTGACTATCCTTCTGAATTTAAACTTTCTAAAACTCCCCTTCGTCACGCAATTGAAGTCAGGAGTGGGACTTTTGAGAACCCTTGGTTCATTGAATTACTTCGAGAGCACAACATCGCGCTTGTTTTTGCCGACACTGCTGGCCGCTGGCCCTACATGGAAGAT
>CAZDFM010000659.1:0-1928 GCA_964504465.1 uncultured Pseudobdellovibrionaceae bacterium
GAAAAAGATCGCAATCGTTACAACTGATTCTGTAAAGTTAGGTGCCGCCGAACAACTTAAGATCTATGCACAGATTTTAAATGTTCCGTTTGTCGTGATTCGCCGAAGTAGCGATTGGGCTCTTTTAGAAGCGCGTCTTAAAAACGTAGACCATATTTTAGTGGATTGCCCGGGCTTAAATTTAAAAACGGTAGAAGAGCTTACGTGGCTTAAAGACCTTATGCCACCTGAAGTAGGTGGTCGCTCGATTCATTATGTTCAATCGGTCATGGCTAAAGACGAAGAAGCAATCGAGCTCGCCAGCCGCTACCGCACAATTGGTTTTGACGATGTTATTTTCACCAACCTAGATCAGGCTGCTCAACACGGGCTTATTTATAACTTTCAAAAAGTTATAGAAGCGCCTCTGCATTCTTTTGGTATCGGTCCGCAAATCCCCGAGGATTTCGAAGCCGCGACAAAAGAGCGAGTGGTCGATTTGATATTTAAACTTACTAAGATTAAACGGAAAGAGGACTTAAGATGATGAAAACGCGCACCATTAGCATTACCTCAGGTAAAGGCGGCGTAGGTAAAACCACTCTCGTGTCAAATGTGGCGCTTTCGCTCGCACGACAGGGTAAAAAAGTTTTGATCTTAGACGGGGATTTAGGAATGGCGAACGTCGACATCATGTTCGGCGCGCGAGCCTATCACTCACTTTATGATGTAATAAAAGGCGATAAAACGATCAACGAAGTGGTTGTACAAGTCAGAGAAAATATCAGTCTTGTGCCCGGCGGAAGCGGTGTTTACGGTCTTCACAATCTAGACGTGATTCAAAAGCAAAATCTTTTAGATCAAGTCAGCACTCTCGAAGGCCGTTTCGATTATTTGATCATCGACACCGCTCCTGGCATTGCCGACAACGTTTTATATCTGAACTCGGCTGCTGAAGAGATCTTTGTGGTGTTAACTCCAGATCCTTCAAGCCTTGCAGACTCTTATGCTTTGATAAAAGTGCTCAACCAGCGCCAAGGCGAGAAGCGTTTTTCTGTTCTTTGCAACATGGTTAAAGACGAAGCCGAGGGCATGGCGGTCTTTAAACGCCTGTCTGATGTAGCTTCTAAGTTCCTCTACGTCAGTCTAGATTATAAGGGCCATATCCCTCTCGATCTCAATTTGAGACAGGCAACAAAGACGCAACAGTTGATTGTTGCGAGCCAACCGTCTGCCCCCTCCGCCGAGGCCATGGAAAATCTGGTTAAAAAAGTGAATGATTCTGAGAACTTTTCTGAACTTAAAGGTGGCATGCAGTTCTTCTGGCGCCAGCTCTCAGGCGTGGCATGAAAAGAATAGGACTTTTGGGCGCCATCTCATTTTGATAAGCTTTTTATAGAGGCAGGGAAAATATGTCGAACACTACCAATAATAATAACAGTGCATTGCTACGCAAATACAAAGAAGAGCCGGGCAAGCTCACTCCTCAGCAAAAAGACAAGCTGATCATGGAGTATGCGCCGTTGATTAAGTTCATCGCGCAAAAAATCGCGGTGCGCCTACCTAGCAACATCGAATTAGACGACTTGATTTCCTCTGGCGTAATCGGTTTGATGGATGCGATCGAAAAATACGATCCCACCCGCGACAACAAATTCAAAACCTATGCTGAGTTCCGTATTCGTGGATCGATCCTCGACGAACTCCGCGCTCAAGATTGGGTTCCCAGATCCGTTCGTGATAAAGCAAAAATGCTTGATCGCACCATGATCCAACTAGAAGCTGAACTCGGTCGTTCGCCTTCAGACGAAGAAGTTTGCACCAAGCTATCGATCACAATGGATGAGTTCCACGATCTTACAAACCAAGTAAGACCGGTCAGCTTATTATCAATTGATGATGCAGCTACCTTTTCAAACGTAGATAAAAAATCTATCTTAAATATTTTA
>CAZDFM010000660.1:0-1919 GCA_964504465.1 uncultured Pseudobdellovibrionaceae bacterium
TTTGGGAACCATCTCAGACCCTAAGAACTGACTTAGTTGATAGGTCATGAGAGGAACACTCGCTTCGCACTCGGCTCGCGGCTTGAAGTAAAGACGTCTCCCGTCTTCAAAACTTAGGATCTTATGCCCCTCTTTAAAGCCAGGTTTTTCGTTTACGATTTTATTTGAGACTGGTGCCGCTTGGGCTGGCTTGTTTGAAGTC
Source organism: uncultured Pseudobdellovibrionaceae bacterium (assembly GCA_964504465.1). Lineage (GTDB taxonomy): Bacteria > Bdellovibrionota > Bdellovibrionia > Bdellovibrionales > UBA1609 > CAZDFM01. The sequence continues at coordinate 203 of CAZDFM010000660.1, forward strand.
TCGCGACAGGAGCAGAAAAGAAAAATGAGCCCTAAAAAAATTGAAAGCTTTATTGCTGGCTTCATTGACTCTGCATTTTAGTTGCCAGGGATCTGAAGCACTTGCCCAGCCTGGAGATCTCGCGCTCGTGAGAGACTGTTTACTTCCATTAGTTTTGGTGTCGAAACTTTATATTTTTCTGCTATCTGGCTAAGCGTCTCGCCGACCGCCACTTTATGAGTTTCACCCGTGGTGAGAGCCGGAGTCGTCGCTTGATAGGTGTTTATTTCTTTTTCGACTTGAACCCGCTTGTCCATTGGAACGCGGATCATATGACCTCGCTTGAGATGTCTAAAGCCTTTCCAAAATCCCGAACTCACGTGTGGGTTAAAGTCTTTTGCCATCTTAAGATCGCCATTAAACCAAGACAGAAGTTTTTCAGAATCGAGCGTGCGCTTTAGGCGAACCTGATGCCCAACTAAGGCTGGAGCCATTGATACAGAGCCAAAATATTTTTTCGCGTTTTTTTCAACTTCGATCGCCGCAATAAAACTGGCGTAAAAAGAAGCCGACGCAAAACCAAAAGTTCCTTTTCGCATATCTGTCAGTTCTGAAATATTAGTCGTGCCGGCCTTCTGAACCAATCGGCGCACTCCACTGGGACCGTGATTGTAACCAGTCACGGCTAACGGCCAGGACTCGAGCATTTTAAAGTAACCGCGGAGTTTTCTTGCCGCGGCCCAAGTGGCTAAAATCGGATCGTTTCGCTCATCTACCTCAGCATCGATCTTCATGTACTCTTTGCCGGTTCGACGCATAAATTGCCAAATGCCGCTTGCTCCCACTTTTGATCTCGCATTGAGATTAAAAGAACTTTCGACAAAGGGAAGTCTGGTGAGTTCAATCGGCAAACCTTCTTCGCGAAATATGGTTTCCATTTCGCGCAAGAATTTTCCGGACTGATAAATCCCTTCCATGAAACGATTGCGTTGCCCAAGTTGAAAACGAAGCCGCCCTTCTTTAGCAGCTTCTGTGAACTTTTTTTCTTCATCGATATTGGCGAAAAGATTCCAGTACTTCAGGTCTTCACCGGTGAGGCCATCTGAATTACTTAGCGTGGCAAGTTTGTTGAGACGTTCCCGAATGGTATCTTTGGCAGCATCGACGCGTTTTCGCCGTGCGCGCTCTTTTTGATAAAGGTCTAAATCTTGATTGGCCATAATGTCAGCGAAATCAACGGATTCGTAAACGACCCCTACGTAGCGGCTGTCGTGCAAAACCCCTTGGTCCGTATTATGCTTCGTGTAAATGTCGATCCAGAAATTAACCCGAGCTTCCATTCCGAGCGGAACTGCAAATGCACCTGGCCCATACCCCAGAGCTTTGTCTTGGCCCGAATAGTCGGGAGCAATCCAAGGTGTCGCAGCTTCTTTCTCGATTTGCGCGAGCATGTCGGTAAAAAGAACGGGTGTGAACTCCTCAGCAGAAGAAAATGCGGCCCAAGGCAAAAGCGTCAAAGTCAAAAATGCTTTCGTAAAACTTGAGATCGTATTTTTGGGCTTCTTTATTTTCAACATTTCACTCATTCTGATTCGATGACCGTCTTTAAGATCTTATCAAACAAATCGCGAGCTGAAGGAGTTTTTCCGTCAGATCCATTATAAAAAAACGTAAAGGCCAATGGGCCATTTTTACTTTCAATCCAACCACCCAGGCTCGCAACCCCGTCTAGGAGGCC
>CAZDFM010000661.1:0-519 GCA_964504465.1 uncultured Pseudobdellovibrionaceae bacterium
CTTTTAGTGTTTAAGTTCATCGTACCCTTCTTTTTGCTTCTGCCTCGTTGGGCGAAACGAACTCACGCCCCACTTATCGTGGTGAGCTGTTTGATCCTCGTCATGCAATACGTAGACATTTATTGGCTCGTATTCCCAACTTTTAATAAAGAAGACGCAGTCTTTTCGATCTTTAATGAGCTCTTAATCTTCTTTGGTTTTGCAGGCTTGTTCTTGTTCACTGTGACTCGTTTCTTAAGCAAAAACGCGATTGTGCCTTACCGCGATCCTCGAATCGAAGAATCGCTTCATCACCACGTCGTTTACTAAATTGCCTTTATACCGACTAAAATGTCTGCCAGAAGCTCCGCGTTGGAGCTCTGGTGCCATTTTAGTCGTTTTGGTCCTTTCTTTTCTCGTAAGGATTGGGTAAGGTAGGAGTCTGTTTTTTACGAGATCTCGAATTTTTTAGAGGTATGACCTTATTAATATGTTTTTAGTTATTTATAATACCATTTTGACGACTTCTCTCTCATGAGC
>CAZDFM010000661.1:529-1914 GCA_964504465.1 uncultured Pseudobdellovibrionaceae bacterium
AGAATTCGACCATGAACCGACGGTCCTAGAGGTCGCGGGTAGCATTGGTCCAAAGCTTGCGCAGGCGGCCCTTGGCGGAATTGTTAATGGCGATAAAGAGCCGGTTGATGTTCGCGCTGTTTTAAAAAACAACGATCAGCTCCGCATTCTCACTTCAAAAGATGAAGAGTCACTTGAAGTCATTCGTCATACAGGCGCACACGTATTGGCTGAAGCCGTTCAAGAAATTTGGCCCGAAGTAAAAGTAACGATCGGCCCTGTCATCGAAAATGGTTTCTTTTACGATTTGGATTCGCCATTTAATTTCACGCCCGAAGATTTAGAAAAAGTTGAAAAGAAGATGTACGAAATCCTCGCACGCAACCAAGAAGTTGTACGCGAAGATTGGCCGATCAATAAGGCGATTGAAACTTTCGAAGCCATGGGCGAGCACTTTAAAGCTGAAATTATTCGTGACCTAGCAGCTAAAGGTGAAACCGAAGTTGGAATTTATAAACAGGGGAAGTGGTTCGATCTTTGTCGTGGTCCTCACGTTCAAAGAATTGGTCAAATTAAAGCCGTTAAAGTTTTAAGTCTTGCGGGCGCCTACTGGCGCGGAGACGAAAAAAACAAGCAGCTTCAGCGGATCTATGCGACGGCTTTCCACGATAAAAAACAACTCGACGAGTATATTAAGAACCTCGAGGAAGCTAAAAAACGTGATCACCGAAAATTAGGTAAGGAACTAGGCTTATTTTACTTCCATCAGCTTTCTCCCGGTGGACCATTCTTTGCTCCTAAGGGTGCGGCTGTTTACAATGGGCTTCAGAGTTTTGTTCGAGAAAAGTACCGCAAGTACGGCTACCACGAAGTCATCACGCCGCAAATTTTTGATGTCGAACTTTTTCACCAGTCCGGCCACTACGAAAACTACCGCGACAATATGTACTTCACTAAAATTGAAGAGCGCGAGTTTTCGTTAAAACCGATGAATTGCCCGGGCCATTGTTTGCTCTATACCCAAGAGAAGAAGTCCTATCGTGATCTTCCATGGCGAGTGGCTGACTTTGGACGCCTCCATCGCTTTGAGCGAAGCGGGGTTATGCATGGGCTCACACGAGTTCGTACTTTCTGCCAAGACGACGCCCATATTTTTTGTACTGTCGGGCAAATGCAGTCAGAAATTAAAGCCTTTATGGAGATGCTCCAAGAGATCTACCAAACTCTTGGAATGACAGAGTTTAAGATTTTTCTTTCCACTCGTCCTGAAAAACGAATGGGCGGCGAAGAAGTTTGGGACCGAGCCGAGGGTGCACTCCGTGAGGGGCTTGAGTCTTTAGGTTTGCCGTATGCGATTAATCCGGGTGATGGAGCGTTTTACGGTCCAAAGCTTGATATTATGTTTG
>CAZDFM010000662.1:0-1906 GCA_964504465.1 uncultured Pseudobdellovibrionaceae bacterium
AAACTCTTCAACCACTCCGCTCGCTCCTGTTCGGAGAGACGCTTGATATGGTCATCTACAGACTTCGTATTTCTTTTGTCATATGAGGGGAAATACCAAATAGGTTCTCGCGATTCACCTTCGTAACCGAGTTTATACACTTCGACTCGTTCGGGATGATGCTGACTTTTGTAAACGCCAAAATCAGAAAAGGGCCAGGACTCGACACCCATGAAAATGCAAAAGAGAAACACGGCTAAATAAGCTAAACTAAATAGAGAATAAAACTTATTAGCCGGCATCTTTCTATTGTATCGGCCTAGAGAAGTTTATAGCAATTAAATTTTGGCACGAGCCTTCAGCCCTAAACCGCCAACGACAAAAACCAAATATGCAAACAGATGATATTCTAAAAAATTGATGTTCAAGAAATAATAGATCCCCAAATGAAATGCGATTCCAGCAACTGCATACAAAAGAGAAACGAGCGGATGAAGGACAAATACAACAAATGTTGCTTCAAACACGACAATCGCGACTGAGAGCAATACACAAAGCCAGGCTTGATTTGCTAGCCATAGGCTCGCGGGCTTTTCTATAAGATAGCCGTGAAAATAAAGAATCGACCTTAAAGAGTTACCGTCCATCCATTCGAATCCCGCGTGAATAAAGCGAGTATAAAACGAACCAAAATACACAAGCCCCAAACTCAAACGAACTAAAGTGATAGGCCAAACCTTATCAATCTTTTTTGGCGCAACAGCTATGATCAGTAAAACAAAAACCACCAGATTCTTTGAGTGAAAAACGTAATCGTTTTCCGCAGCCTTATCTAAACTCAATGCGACGGCCATAATCCAAAATGAAAGAAACAGCACTCCCCACTGGACAATCTTTGAAGTACTTAAGATTAAACCGAGCACTAAAAGCGCGATGAGTGCATATAATACTCCCATATAGACCTCAGGAGCAGGTCTCTCAGGCGTTATCCACTCTAGGAGCGGAAGTGGATTATAAGAAGGCTTTACCTTTAAAGAAGTGGTGTAATAGTAAAAATCTGAAACAAATTGAAGCAGCAAGGCCGCATAAAAAAGTTTTTGAAACCAAAGCCAGCGCTTAGGATCTACGTTTTGTTCAAAGTATTTATCAATAAAGCTCTTCATTGAAGTGGCACGCTTAAGTAGATCTCAGATTTTGGGACGTAAATCTCCTGATCTTGCTGTAGGGTCTGTTTCATCAGCACCAGATGTGTATCTTCTGGCTGAGCACGCTTTTTTGCCAGGCCCAAAAAACTTTTCATCCACTTAAGTCGCTCTGACTCGGACATAAAAATTAGAGGGTCGTGTAAAAATTTATTATAGACGGCTTCTTTTTTGCTGAACAGCCAGCGCGGCGACTTTGTATCCGAAATAATAGCGAGACGGTAAATCTCCGTGTCACTTGGATGAGTATAGTTTTTGTAAACGCCAAAATCTGAAAACGGCCAGGACTCGATTTGCAATAAGATGCATCCGAGAAAAACCACAAGATATGAAAAATAAAACAGGGAGTATGGAGAGCGTTTCCCTTGAAACATCACAGCCTAATAAGAAGGTGAAACATTTGGTGATCGCGGCACGACTCGAACGTGCGACCCACAGCTTAGAAGGCTGTTGCTCTATCCAACTGAGCTACGCGACCACGTAAAAGGACAAAGATTTTTATAGCCAATAGGGGGCAAGGCGGCAAGGGCTTTAGCTACCTAAAGCCGTCTAAAATGGATTTGAGGCTGTCCGTTTTAGGTTTTAGCTGCTGATCGCTTAAGCGCACCAGGGATGGGGTTGGCTTAGGGCCTCCGTCCGTTCGCCAGTAAAGCAGCCCTGTCAAAATTTCGCCTCGGCTTCGAGATTCACGGATCTTTCTTAATCCGTCGTCGGGGTTGGCCACA
>CAZDFM010000663.1:0-1906 GCA_964504465.1 uncultured Pseudobdellovibrionaceae bacterium
CCGAGTAATCGTTTTATCTGCAACTGTGGCAAGCACAGCTGCAAACGATATTATATATTACAAAGACGGCTACGGCTTAGAAATGAACGGTCTTTATAAGATCCTTTCTAACACCGGAACTATGCACAACATCTCGGCTGCAACTTATGCAAACTGGAAAGCCGCTCAACATGCAGTTGGCGGAGCATTCTCGTTCCAAGCCTTGAAAAAAGGTTTGAGCAAAGGTGCTGCTAAAGGTCTTATGCAAAACATCACTGTTTACACAGCAGACGGTGCTTTCGATGATCTAACAGGCGATATTCACCAGCTTCGTACAGTTGATAAATCTGAAGTTCGAAGAATTGAACTCGGATCTGATCAAGTTGTGTACAAGCGCGGCGGAGTTACTGCGACAATTAAGCCTCACTCAATGGTAAAGAACGGACACGCAATGGGCGTTGTAACTGATCTTGCAAAACGAGTCGGCGCCGCAGATTTCTCTTTCGGTATGCCTGGCGAAGGCGAAGGCAAAATCTGGTTTGACCTTGAAGGTAAAGCCGGAAAAGAAGGCCGCGCTTACACTCACCAAGCAGTTTTTGTTGAACAGCCTGGTATCTGCGTTCTTTGGACCGGAATCACTAACCGCACAACTTAATATAAGCCAAAACAGGGTGGGGGATTGTCCCTCGCCCTTCTCTTTTTAGGAGCATATATGGCAATCATCAATGTGATCACAGTCACGATTGACGAAACTAAGGCGAATGTCGATCGCGATCTTATGGCCGAAACGGGCCTTGTTGAACTTGCGGGGCTTAAGCTTAAAGATTTCATCAAAAAAATCACTTCGGGTATGGCTCCGGCCGTAGTTCGAACCGAAAACAATGCTGTTAAAGCCTCAGGCACTTTAGTTGGAACTTCTGTAATTGCGACCGATGCGGTGGCGATCAACGGATTGACTCTGACTGCAGTTTCAAGTGGAGCAACTGCGGTTCAATTTAATATTGGCGGAAGCGACACTGAAACAATGGCAAATTTGGCCTCAGCAATTAATGCAAACACATCTTTAAATGGAATTGTAACTGCGAGCGCAAATGGGACCACCGTTACCGTTTCAGCTGCGAGACCGGGGAAGATCGGAAATGCAATCACGCTCACAAGTGCAGATGCGACAATCGTAGCGAGTGCTGCGAAATTAGCTGACGGCACAGACGGCGAAACAGACGCGACTCACTACTACGGCTCAGCAAGCTAAGGGGGAGTAAATGGCAGTAACAGTTACTCCAAAGCCTAGAGTTTCAAAGAACGGCCGCGAAGTTGAAGTTTACGAAGTCGCATGGACTTCGGATGCCTCTGGTAATGCGACCGGCACTTTTAATGACATCTATGGGTTCTTAATTAAAATGGTCACTGATCCGACCGATGGTCCTACCGACAATTACGATATTACGTTAGTTGACGAGTATGGAGCTGATGCGCTTCAGGGCGCGGGTGCCGACAGAGACACAACTAATTCTGAAACAGTTTATCCAACTCCTTCGGGCTCAACGGTGCCTCCGCTTTTATGTGGAGATCATACGTTTACAGTTGCGAATGCTGGGAATGCGAAATCAGGATTGGCAGTTTTTTATATTTTAGAATGCCTTTAACCTTAAGGGGTTTTAAGTGAAGCTCTTTGTAAGATTCTTAACTGTTTCGATGTTCGCGATTTATTCAAGCGTGTGCATCGCGGCAGTCACAGTCACTGTTAACGGCTCAAACCACACGATACCTCAGACCAATGAAAAGGGATGGGGTGCGAATGTCACGGCATGGATTCAAGCAATCTCTGCCAATACTTTGCAGCCTTCGGGTGGCAACTTCACATTAACGGCTGATGCGAATTTTGGAGCAAACTATGGGTTACTTTCTAGTTATTATAAATCTCGCA
>CAZDFM010000664.1:0-599 GCA_964504465.1 uncultured Pseudobdellovibrionaceae bacterium
GCCAACATAAAATACATAGAGCGCAACCCCAAGATCGCGAAAATATTCGAAGTAAAAACAATCAGCGGCTCCTTAGTTAGAGCGAAGATCGCTGGCACAGAATCAACTGCGAAAATAATATCGGTGAGTTCTAGAAAAATCAGAGCCACAAACAAAGGAGTCACGTAAAGCAGCCCATCCTTGCGAATGAAAAAGCTTTGTCCCTCTATTTTTGGGTGAATCCGAAAGAATTTTCGTAACAACCGAATCAAAATGTTTTTATCAAGATCCTTTTCCTCAGTCCCGGCAAAGAACATTTTGATGCCCGTGACAATTAAAAGAACCCCAAAGAAGAGTACGACCCACTTGTACTGCATAAGTACCGAGCCCATGGCGATAAAAATGGCGCGAAAAATGAGTGCGCCCAAGATCCCCCAAAAGAGCACGCGATGTTGATAAATTTTGGGAATACCGAAATAGGCAAAAACAACGGCGAAGATAAAGATATTATCTACGGCCAATGACTTTTCGACGACAAAACCTGTCAAAAACTCTAAGGCCACAGTCTTCGCCGTACCCGACGGATCGCCGTTCACTAACGACGCATAGGCCGGATCGGT
>CAZDFM010000664.1:609-1903 GCA_964504465.1 uncultured Pseudobdellovibrionaceae bacterium
CGGTATTAAACTTCCAATCGGCGTAGAGATAAAAAATGTAATTAAAAATCAGTGCTAGGCTTATCCAAATGGTTGTCCAAATTGAAGCTTCTTTAAACGAAACTTCGTGCGCCTTCTTGTGAAAAACCCCTAAGTCCAAGGCAAGAACGACTAAAATAAAAACCGTGAAAGCCGCGTAAAACCACCAGTAGTCGGCGAAGGGAAAAAGTACCATGTGTGAATCTGCTCCTAAGGAATATCCTTACAATATCGGACTGATTTTGATATTGTTCAAATTGATAAATTATTAATATTGCATCGTTTAAAATAATACAGGGAATCACATAAGGGAGCCCATGACCAATTGGATTAATTATCACCACCTGCTCTACTTCAAAACAATTGCCGAGGAAAACAGCGTCTCGAAAGCGGCAGAGAAGCTGCGCGTGGGACAGCCCACACTTTCAGCACAACTCAAGCAGTTAGAAGACGCCTTGGAAGTTCAACTTTTTGAAAGGCATCATAAGAAGCTCGTTTTAACAGAACAAGGTCGTGTGGCCCTAGAGTACGCCCGCAATATCTTTTCAATGGGCTCGGAAATGCTAGAAGCCCTTCACGATCGACTTAAGCCCGCCAAGCCCGCTCTCTGCATAGGTGCTCTGGATAGCATTCCTAAGCAGATCATTCTTCAAATGGTCAAAACAGCAATTAAGATTTCGCCATGCCAAATTACTCTTGTCGAGGGCCGATCAGACGAGCTCTTGCGAGAGCTTTCAGCCCACAGAGTTGATTTGCTTTTGACGAACTTTGTCCCTACCGCCCTGCAAGCCAAGGGGCTGACTCACCGTTTGATTTCCAGAAAAGGCGTTTCGGTTTACGCCGCCCCAAAATTCAAGGCTTTGCGCAAAGACTTTCCGAACTCAATTCTTAGCCAGCCAATGATTCTTCCCACCTATGATAGTAAGTTGCGCTATGACCTTGATCATTGGAGCCAAACGTCAGAGGTAAAATTTGAAACCCTAGTTGAAAGTCAGGATATCGGCGTTAAGAAGCTAATGGCGGTCAACGGTTTGGGTTTGCTTCCAGCCGCATCACATACCGTCAATAGGCAAGTCCTGGCAGGGGAACTTGTTGAAATAGGACCCCTTAAAGGCGTCTTTGAAGAACTTCATCTGGTCGCTGCTAAACGCAAGATCGAGAACACGATCGCAAAGGAGTTAATGAAGTCATTTTCAGTATAATTTAAAGCAATTCTATCAACATCTATTATCTATTTTCGTGAACTTTAAAGAAAAGCTACTCTTTGGTGATGGAG
>CAZDFM010000665.1:0-1896 GCA_964504465.1 uncultured Pseudobdellovibrionaceae bacterium
GATATGTCGAGTTTTGAATTCATAATATTTCATAAAAGCCTCAAGTAGGTCAGGGCCATTTTTGACACCTCTTGAGTATTCGTTTCGGGTGAGCTTTAAAAATGAAGCGGCTTTTTCGGCATCAGCTTGTGCATCGTGAATCAATTCATGCAGCAGTCTTAAATCGTGAACGAGTTCATGGCTTGAAGCCACACTTTCGCGCAGGGCGTGGCGTGTACGCAGACTTGCGGCTTGCGCCGAGAGAGCCTGCGAGCGGGCAAGCGATCGATCTTCTAAACCTCGATCTATCGAAAAAGACAATTGCACTCCTCCGAGCCACTCATCTTCACGAGCAAGTGCCCTTGTGTCGTTTTCACGAATTGAGGGCCTGCCGTAAAAGCTGTAGAGATCAAGGCTTGGGAGCCACCACCTCGAGGCTTGATTTTGACTGAGAGTACTCAGTTTTTCGAGGCTCCTAAGGCTCCGAACATCGGGATTTAAATCCGCTGCCAAATCTTCTTGTGGAATTGAATTTTCAGGAGGATGGGGAAATTCAGTAGGGACTAAGATCTTTTCGTGTTCGTTATACCCAATCGCAACTGAGAGTTTGTTTCGAAGCAGGTCCTGCTCAAGCGAAAGTTTTTTCTGTTGTTGTGTAAGAAGAGTACCCTGAAGTTCGAACTGAAGTGCATCAGCGTTGGTCGTGACTCCAGCTCCTGACCTTCTTTTTGCAGATTTAATATTGGAAATATTATTATTAATAGCGTCGTCTAAGTCTTTGATGAGCTGTCCGATTGCAACTAGACGCCAATAGGTCTTTTGTGCCTCTCGAAGTTCGTTATGATATTCACGAACCGAATCAATTTGCGAGGTCTCGACTTGCGCTTCTCGAAGTTTTTCTTCTAGGTTGTCGCGTCCGCCGCGATACAAGTTCAGTCTCGCCTCAGCTCCCCAAAAGTCTCGGCTTTCAGTGGGAGTTGATCCAAACTTTGCAGATTCACTGCCTGCCCGAAGAGAGAGGCTTGGGAGGAACGACCTGGTTAAGAAACCCGTTTTTTCTTTCGAAGCTTGGACCATGGTCTCTGCGGCTTTTACGTTCTCATTGCGCTCGCGCACGAGTTGCGGGAGTGCTTCAAACTTTATCACGGGTGATTCCGCGTAGGCGAAATAGCCCGGTATGAGGTTCATAAAAAGTAAAAGTGCAATAAACCATGGTCTCATGTCGAACTCCCTAATCTAAATTATCAAATGCGCTTAGGAGCTCTTTGCCAGCTTCTTTAGCAGTAACGTCAATATTGTAAGGTCTGCCTTCGGGCTTCGGCATTTTTCCTACAAAGGCTTTGTCTTTAAGTTCAAGAGGGAAGCTTGTTTCTGTCCATTTCCCTTTTACTTTGGCACCAAGGCTAGCGTTTGCTTTGGGGTCAAAACCTTTTAGGTCTAAGGGTTTCATTTGCGCATCGTAAAAGTACAGGCGAACTGTTCCGTCAGCAGCTCTAACAAGTTCGGCCTTATACACCATTGCGGCAGCCGTGCCTTTTGCAGCGTCGGTTTTATTTACGACTGCAGTGACAAGGCCTCCATATTTACCCGTATCGGCGACTTTCGGGCCATGGCCTCCGTCGTGCGCAAAAGCTGGCACTGAGAGCAAACCTAAAAAGCTAAGCGTCGTTATAAGATATTTCATTCCCATTCTCCTTTTGTTTGTGTGTTTTGATGATTCAAATACTTTTGGACTGCTTTAAAACCAAATTTATAAAATACCGTAGGAGTGACAATCAAATCGAGCAAGGTCGAAGAGATCAAGCCACCCACGATAACAACAGCTACAGGATGCAAAATTTCTTTTCCGGGATCGCCTTTAGAAAGTAACAAAGGAACAAGCGCCAAGGCAGCAGTTGAGGCTGTCATGAGAACAGG
>CAZDFM010000666.1:0-1891 GCA_964504465.1 uncultured Pseudobdellovibrionaceae bacterium
CAGATACGATGCCTTTGAAGTTGGGGCATTGTTTAATCAAGATCTTTTGAATCTCACTGCTCAACGGATTGTACTTGCTGATTTAGCGCAGTACTCCCATTTTGAAGTCAGCTGCCGAGAGGACGGAGCCTACTTAAAACAAACCGCAGCTTTGGGGCAACCTCGCCTCCTCACGTTTTCAGTTGGCTCAAGTACCGAAGAAGCCGTGATTACTAAACTTCAATGGAAACATGCACGTTTTGGAGACGAAGCTTCCATTCTAAAAGCAGAAGTTAGCTATACCCCTCGACGCCAACAGTTCATTACAAATGCACAACTCTATTGGTTTCCAAATTGGGTTTACACGTATTTTTTGCCAGAAGTGAGTGTCACCAGAGAGTCCGAAAAAAGTTATGAAACTATCAACCGAAAATTCGGCGCGCTCATTGGGCATACCGAAGATAACCATGAGTTTCGGTACTACTTAAAAGGTGGCCCTTATTACAACCATCTCTCGACTCTTGCGGGTGTGGGCCCTCGACGCAGTCGCTACATCAGCTGGGAAGGTAGCGCGCGCATCGTCAGTCATTACTACGAATACTATCAGGCGAGTCCCCGAGAAGGATACTTTCTTGATCTTGGCTATATCTCTCAACGAAAAGGGATTGGGTCGGATCTGAACGCCGATCAATTTTCTCTTACAGGGAGCCAACTCTTTAATTTTAAAAACTATGATCCTCCCCTACATGTCTTAGGGGTTAGGTTTTCTTTGAGAACCACCTTAGTAGAAGAAAGCCAATTTCAACTTTTGCCCCAAGACTACAGACTCACCTTAGGGGGAGACGACAACATCCGAGGCTTCGGAAGAAAAGCCATTAACAACGATTCACGGGGTTATATTACTACGGCTTACCTCGGAGTCGAATGGCGCTTTGTTCAGGTTTTGCCCTTTAACATTCAGCCCTTCGTGTTGCTTGATGCAGCCCAAGTTGGAGACGAGGCGTTTGCTTTACAGTCAACATTGCTTTGGTCTCCGGGACTAGGAGTTCGATGGCAAAGCCCTATTGGAGCATTTCGAGTGACCGCCGCGAGAGGACGCATTGAAGACGCCAAAGGTGCCACTAAGAATCTTAAAGCCGATTGGGTTTATTTTTTAAGTTACGGAAACGAATTCTGATGAAAGCTTCAAACCTTATCTTTCGAATTCTTAAATATCTCTTATTCACAGTAGTCAGCTTGATTGCGGTCTGTGCGGTCGTGATTGGTGTGATTTGGTTTAATCTGGATTTGATTTTAACTGAAAAATTCTTAGCTAAACATAAGGCGAAGTTTCTTCCACAAGGTATGGAATTAAACTGGCGCAGCCTCGACATTTCAGTCGAAAATCTTTCGTTTGGTAGCAGAGGAATTAAATTCGACGCTGAAGGCCTGTGCCTCATTTATGATAGCAGTCTCAAAGTTGACGCTTGCTTAAAACATTTCCTCATCGACATTGACGTACAGCTTCTGCCCGTACCGAAGCTCCTGGTTATCGAGGCACTTGAAGTGATCGATGAAAAAATTGAAGTCGTCATGGGCCCGCCTGACCCCAACAAACCGCCCACCAATTATCAAAGTCTGTATCGGCAAGTGTTAAACGGTTTGAATCAAGTCGAAAACACCTTAAACCGAATGAAGATTAGCCAGTTTAATTTTGAAGTGAACCACCTCAAAGTCGTCAGCGATGCTAAGGCCTACTTCATAACCTTCAACTCGCTCTACACCAAAGATAGCCTGCGCTTTCCATTTGCCGCCAAACTCACAGCAGAAGATTCTGAGGAACTCGATCTCAACTTAAAAATGGATCTAGATGTCGAGTCTAAAGGCGGACGGCGAAGCGACATCGTCTTAGATGTTAAAGGTCGCTTAACAG
>CAZDFM010000667.1:0-1889 GCA_964504465.1 uncultured Pseudobdellovibrionaceae bacterium
CTTCCAGAGCCGATATATCCGATGTGGTTATTGTTAAAGTCCAATAGCTTTTTAATTCGTAGAAGTACAACCGCCGTGGATCCTGCGCCATTGGTGACTTCAAACTCACCTTCGACAAACAGGACAGTTTCAGTAAGAGTGGATAGCAGGTTTTTAAGGCGTACGAGGTCTTGGGCTGTAACAAATTCGCCCCATTTGCGCCCAATGATGCTTTCTTCTGGAAACCCTAAAACAGGTAGGGTGCGCCCGGTTGTGTAGGTGATGGTTAGATCCAGGTCAGATTGCCAAATTAGATCTCCAACAGTATTGACGATATCAATAAGACGCCGTTCATTCCTGCGTACAATGTTGTTTGTAGCTCGAAGCCCTAACGCATTTTGTTTTGCTTCCGGCTCAGTGAGTTCAGCCAGAGCCTGTTCTAAAGTTTTTAAAGACGAACGCACTTTAAGGTAGAGTGAAATATTCCCATTAACCTGTTTTTCGATGTTGAGGACTTCAGTACGACAATTTACATTGAAAGCATGCGAAAAAATCCCAGAGACTTTTCCATTTAGAAATGGTGCTGAGTTTCGAAAGTCTTTGGGGGTCATCACTCGCAATTCCCAGGGGTTGTTGATCCGAACTAATGCCTCTTTCTTTTCCTGATTAAATTCTAAAATTGAGAATTCTCCCCAGCCCGCTCCGCTTACGGCTCGACCCCAACTGTGAAAGCCGTCGATAAAATTCTCAGAAGAGTTCCTGACCATGTTGTGATAATCTTCGAAAGTTCCTTTTGATGCCTCATACGCAATTAATCTTGTGTAGAGCTCTTCTCCTAGTTCTTCCTGCAGCGGCTGAAGTAAAGATAGCAAAGATGGCTTTGTCCAAAAAAGAACAGAATCAATTCCGTGGAATTTAAGCCCTTCAGAATCCCTGGTAAGTGGAAAACCAGGCTCGGAAATCTCCTCATAATTTTTAGCATACTGATCGGTATTTGTTTTCTTCACGAACTAACTCCTGACGAAGAGGCTGGGGGAGTTAGTTTTTTTAACTCTGCAATTTCTTGGGCGATTTGCAAAAGGCTTGAAAGTCGAAAAGGTTTTGCAATGACCTTGTAGGCTCCACGTGCAATTGCTTCTTCATTTTCTATCGAAGAAAAACCCGTTATAAAGACGAATGTCGGAAGTTCACCCGATTGATGACGCTTGATCCACTCGAGAAGATCAATTCCTGTTCCGCCAGGCATTACCACATCAGAGAAAATGATGTGTACGTTGTTCTTTCGGAGTAATGTCGTGGCGGCGTCAAAATCCGCAGCAGTGTACACAGTCGCAATTTTAGACAGTTGCTTGGCGATCAGGCCTCTCAATGTGTCGTCATCATCTACAATTAATAGACTTAAGTCGCTACTTTTTATGTCACACATACAAATATATCGGGATTTGCCTAAAACGACTGAAGATGAATTGAACTTGGAAATAATTAAGTTCTAGTTAACTTGGGTCAAACTGAAATAATTTACTTCTCTTAAAAAAAAATTAACCGATAATAAGAGAAGTAATCAATTGAATGTATTTAGATAAAAAATTGATGAGGTAGAATAACAGAGTTTGTGTTTCTAAAATTTTAGGAGTGAAGACGATCATGCGCAATACCGAACCTTCAGGTGATAAAGATGATTGTCTCAAAGAACAAACTGCTCCACTTATTTTATTAGTCGAAGATGACGAGGTGTTTCGTCGGGTCCTGTCAAAGACTCTCCACCTCGCTGGATACCGAGTAAGAGAAGCCAGTAATGGCTTAGAAGCGAAGACCATTTTCGATTTCTGTAAAGACGAAATTGTCATTGTCGTGTCAGACATTAAGATGCCAAACCTTGATGGTATCGGACTTCTCCATCACATTCGTCG
>CAZDFM010000668.1:0-1887 GCA_964504465.1 uncultured Pseudobdellovibrionaceae bacterium
CTGGGGCTCGCGATTCGGCAGACGCCATCCTGGCGCCCGTTTCCGTGCAGACCCCCCAAGGAATAGTTTTGCCCACTCGTGCCACTCCCTTGCAGAGTGGAACCAGTTTCTCGTTCATCGTCAATGTACTGGGCCGAAGCAATAAGGGCCGGCATCGTCAAAACCGAGGCCTCATCCCGCCGTAACTCGGCACTCGTTTCGAGTAAGACTGCACTCACGAAAGCTTCATTGCCCTTTTGAACTTGCTCTATGTAAGCCCTCACATGCAAAATTGGCGCTGCAACCTGGGCCGAAGAAGTCGTACTTAAAAAAGCGAATAACAGAATAAAAAGAGGCGCGAACGTGCCAGCAAACTTTTGCATATATTCTCCAAAAATAAAGTAAGTGCTTACTTACTTTCTGTCTGAATTATCTGAGTGTGGGTTTACAAAAGCAAGTTAATAATTTATTGCTTTTTAGCGTGCATGCGGCCAACATCAAGACATGGCTCGACCAAAGTTGTCCGCGGATTCAGCAAAAAAACCGAAACTATCTCAGAAGCGACGCTTCTTGACGGAACAAAAGTTATTAAAAGCTGCAATCCACGCTTTTAGCCGATACGGCTACGACGGCTCGACCACTAAAGAAATTGCACGCAAGGCCGGTGTCAACGAGTCCTTAATCATTCGCTATTTTAATAGCAAAGAGGGTTTGTTGCTTGAATGCATCCGGCGCTTTATTGAAACGCGACATGGCGAACCGCTGGACTACCCGCCTCAACGTTCACTTGAAGAAGAGATTGTCTGCAACGCTCAAGCAAATATCGCGGACATGCGTGCCAATACAGATTTTTACAAGATACTATTTGGCCGCTCTACTCTGGATTCAAAACTTAGACGCAAAGTTCTTGAGGTTTTGCCTCAAAGGGGGGACGATCGGGTCCGTTCAAGAATCGAGAGACTCCGCGAAGCTGGCAAAGTTCCGCCTCATATTTCTACAGATATATTGATGTTTATTCCTTTTCAGTCTCTTTCCGCAATATTTTTGGCGACCACCGTTTTTAACAGGGATGCCGGTGAAATGAGCGCGGCAGCAATGCAGCTAGTACGTGCGTCAGTCCATGGATTAATCGCCGGAGGAGATAAATCATGACAGCTCTCACACTCAAGAGGCAGAAAAAATAAATCGCGTCGCAAAAACGCCAAGTGCGGCAAACGTAAGCCCAAGAAGAGGGCTACCAACAAAGTACAAGGCCGCGACCGAAAATTGCTTTTGTTCAATCAGTTGAATACTTTGAATCGAAAAAGCAGAAAAGGTTGTGAAGCCACCCAGCAGACCAATACTTATTGCAGTGGAATAGTCTTTTGAAACGCCAGTAAGTTGCGCACTTAAAATAAAAACCGCACCCATTAAAAACGAACCCAAACAATTAATTGCAAAGGTCGAAATTGGAAAACCCGTCGGTTTTCCAAAATAAAGATCGATAAAATATCGACTGAGCACACCTAGTGCACCTAATACTGCAATCAAAACAATTTGCATAAAACCCTTCTGCTTAGGGGGCTGAACCCACTCCATTATCAACCCAGATTCGATCTTCGATAAACTTAAATCCGAGTTTCTCGTAAGTTTTTATCGCGGGGGTATTTTCTTTGACGACGGTCAAAGTCACAACCGGAGTTTTTTCGAGCGCAAAAGCGACAATGGCCGAAGTAACTTCTGTCCCATGGCCTTTACGCCGAAAGTCTTTATGGGTTTGAATTGATACCAAATTCCACGCTTCAGGGACACTCACCATCGAAGAGCCAATCGCAACTAGACGCTCCTCTTCGATCACTCCCATAAAAGCTTTAGAGCCTGCGAGCCAGCCTTTAAAACTGTCAGCAGCTTGCGGAGGTGCTCCAAAAA
>CAZDFM010000669.1:0-1885 GCA_964504465.1 uncultured Pseudobdellovibrionaceae bacterium
CGAATTGTTTGGCCAATGTCTTTTAGATTTGGTCGAAATTTTTGAAGAGTTTTTCGCTATGCCGCTCGGGCTTCGCAAATTTCAGTTCTACCTAAAAAATGCAACGCCCTGGCTTGAATTTGGTCATTCTCTCTCGGCCCAGTGTTCTAAGGCAAAATCTTACGATGATTTAAAAGAAATAAGTCACCGATTTTTTAAGAGTCCTCAAAAAATGCACCAGACGACAGATTTACGCTACTGACAATTTACGAATTTTGTTCTTTGTAGAGCTCATAGAGGTCCGAATAACCGCCGATGAGTTTTTCACCAAAGAATATTTGGGGAACAGTCCTCATTCCCGTGCGCGCTCGAAGTTTGTTAAGCTCTTCGGTCTGACCGTCTAGATTGATTTCGGTGAAATCAAGTCCTTCTTCACGCAGTAAAGCTTTGGCTTTGATGCAATAAGGGCAAGTGCTCCAAGTGTATATCGTGATCTTTTGGTCTGTCAGTGCCATATAGAAATTCCTTAATTTCAGAGGATTTTTTAAATACTTTGAGTGTTTGAAAAGCCTGCTCGGCTTCGATGTAAGTGCGACTTAAAAATTTAAACATTTGCTTCGTGCGTGTAACGGCGTAGTTTTCAGATTTATAACACTCACTCGATTCTATAAAAGGGAGAATATAGTCTGTTAAAAGCTTTGACCAAGGCCAGAGTTCATGGGGATTTTTTGTATCATAAGATTTAATCTCGAGAGCCAAAGTGGGTCGACTAACGAGGCCGCGACCGAGTGCAAATCTGTCACAGCCACTGATTTCACGGCACCTCTTAAAATCTGAGATGTTCCAGATATCCCCATTTGCAATAACAGGAATTTTAATCTGCTCTCTCATGATCGCGATGTACTCCCAATGAGCCGGCGGGACGTAGCCCTCTTTGCGAGTGCGCGCATGCACAACTAAAGATTCGGCTCCACCTTGCTCCGTAGCCTCTGCAATTTCTTTTACTAAACTCTTATCTTCAAACCCAAGTCGTACCTTTGCCGTCAAGGGAATAGAAGCTTTTAAACTTTCTTGAATGGCACTGAGAATTTTGAATAATCGATCTGGCGTCTTCAAAAGAACAGCGCCGCCATCGTGGCGATTCACAGTTTTTGCCGGGCAACCAAAGTTAACGTCTACACCTAGCGCGCCGAGGCTCTCTACAAAGTGAGCGTTTTCAGCCATCGGACCTGGTTGGCCCCCAAGAAGCTGCACAAAAACAGGAACCCCCTCTAGCGTTTTGCCATCGGTTAGTAATTCAGGGCAGTACTTGTGATAAACATGAGCGGGATTTAAACGATCAGTAACGCGCACAAATTCGGTGACCATGCGATCAAGGCCACCCAATTTTGAAAACTGAGCCCGTAACACGGGATCAACAACTCCCTCCATGGGGGCAAGCATTAAAAACTGAGGGTCGTGGTGAGTTTTTAGCCCCATTTTTCAATTATAAAATCAAAGTGATTTTTATCAACGGGCTGAATGCTTAATCTTTGACCTCTTTTGAGGACCAGCATTTCAGAAAGGGAAGCGTGATCTCGAATTTCAGGGAGAGCCACGATATTTTTAAACTTATCGAGATACTCAACTTCAACACCAAACCAGCGAGGATTTTCTTTGGTGGCTTTTTCATCATAGTATTCTGATTTTTTATTAAATTGCGAAGGATCTGGCTTGGCTTCTTTAGAAACTTTCGCCACCCCTGCGATGCCTGGAGGTTCAGCATTTGAATGATAGAAAAGTACGAGGTCTCCCACCTTCATGTCTCGCATCATGAAATTTCGCGCTTGATAATTTCGAACGCCATCCCAAAAAGTCGATTTCACCTTTTTTAGATCGTCAATGGAAAAGACTTCGGGCTCAGATT
>CAZDFM010000670.1:0-1883 GCA_964504465.1 uncultured Pseudobdellovibrionaceae bacterium
AACCTCTCCCTTAAATGTAAGGCAAATCATTAGCCGTGGAATAAAGCAGCTCAAGGGACTCGCGAAAGAAGGAGATAAGCCATGAGTGATGAAAATAAAAAATGGCTTACTGAATATGAAGCGTTTTTAAAGGCCGATGAGTTTCAAGTACCAGAAATGGCCACTGAAAAGGTTTTTTCGACCATGCAGGCTCTTGTTAATCCAAGCGCTTGGACCGTTTTCTTTAAAATTCTTGGAATCCATTTTGTCGTAGGCCTACTTTCGCTCTCCGTTTGCCATCAGTTCGGCATGAATCCTTTTGGAACTGAGATGACGCTTGATAAATGGTTGATGGCTATGTGGGGTCACAACACTTGTATGATTCTTTGTGGCGTTTTATTTGCAAGTTTGAGTTTTTTGAGTGCTGGATACTTCCTTTCCATTGAAGAGATCGGAGCTTTAAGGCGAACCGAATTTCTCCAGGCATTTGCTTTGGGTGGCATATCGCTTTTGATTTTTGCGGTTTTGGGCGCGGAGCTTGCGGTGAGTTTTACTGGTCTTTGGCTGCTCGGAGCGTTAATTGGCGGCTTTCTAGCTACCGAAACGGTTTGGAAATTAAAGCGCGTGTCAGCTTAGGGCATACTAAGCTTATTTCGGAAGCTGCAAAAAAATTCGGACTATTCCTCACATTTAATCCAATCATTAATATCTTTAATGACGGAAATCTGGATTATGAATTATCCCTATCCTGAGACTTTCGGTACTCCTTATAGCAACTAAGGGAGGATATATGAATTTTTCGAAAATTGTTTTGGTATTAATATTTAGTGCAATTTCAACTGTCGCTAGTGCCGTAGAGGTGACACGATGTACAGAGGTAGGTGTTGAGGCATCAGACCGAAACCGAGTGCTGGCATCCGTAGAGAAGTTAGATGCAGACCACTACCTTATTAGGGCTTCCTCACTAGGAAATTATAACGCCACTCTTCTGTGCGCCTTTCCGCCATTCAACGAAGAGTGTGTAGGGTTTGAATATGGCACTACTAAGACAGAAGGAACAATTGAAGTGACTAACGCAAAAGTTATTGGCGCTACCATCGGTTCTGTAAATTTGGTGTGCAACTAAGAAAGAGCCAAACCATCAATAATAGGACAATCTGGTCGGTGGTCGCCATGGCAATTACGCGATAGATGTTTAAGAGTTTTCACCATCGCCTGAAGGTCCTCAATTTTTTTCTCCATATCTTTTACATGCTCCTGCGCCAATGATTTAACATCTGAACTTGCACGGGAGCGATTTCTCCAAAGGCTTACGAGCTTCTTGATTTCTTTCATCGAAAACCCAAGCCCACGGGCGCGCTTCACAAAACTTAGAATATTAATATCGTTTTCAGAATACACTCGATAACCTGAATCACTTCTTGAAGCTTTTGGGATGATCCCAATAGATTCATAATGGCGAATCAGTTTTGCATTCACCCCCGACATCTTGGCTGCTTCGCCAATATTCATAAAAAATTCTCCTTATATCTTCGCTCGGTTCAACCGAAGCGAATTTAAAATAACGGACACACTACTTAAACTCATCGCAAGACTTGCAAGCATTGGACTCAATAAAATTCCCCAAAACGGATAGAGCAAACCGGCAGCGACAGGCACCCCTAGTGCATTGTAAACAAACGCGAAAAAAAGATTCTGCCTAATGTTTTTCATAGTCATTTGGCTTAGCCGATGAGCCCGCACAATGCCGAGCAAATCACCTTTGACAAGAGTGACTCCGGCACTCTCCATCGCAACATCGGTGCCCGTCCCCATGGCTATTCCTATGTCCGCCTGCGCGAGGGCCGGTGCATCGTTGATGCCATCTCCGGCCATTGCTACTCGCAGGCCTTCGCTCTGATACT
>CAZDFM010000671.1:0-1881 GCA_964504465.1 uncultured Pseudobdellovibrionaceae bacterium
TCGTCTGAAGTACGCGCGACCGACACTTTAGATGAAGTGTTTTGCTTAAATAACACCTGTGACACTCGTCCAGTGACCGATCAGCAGTTAAAAGAGTGGAGTTGGGATACCTCACTCCCATATGCTCGCCGTAAGTACTATGGCTGGGTGGCGCATTTCTTTAATAAACATGTTGATGACTTAATTTATGAAAAGCGTGGGGGAGAGCGAACTTTCCTTAACGAAAAAGGTCAGAAGATCACAGAATTTAAAATGGGCAATGATGAACTTTATGATCGTGAGCTAAGAGCGCGCTCGCTGATTAGCAATTTCGTAAACGAAAACGATCTGCAGTACGTTTCGCTCACAGATTCTCCTCTTACGACTTTAAGTCGTGACTGTGCAGTCCCATATTACGATGCCTCTTGTTTGGTTGAGACTAAAGTAAACGCCTTGTCTTCATCTCAGTATCTAGCTGAACTCAACCAAGTTGGTGCAGCGTTGACGCCAGAAATGGCCGCGACAATGGGACCAAAGTTGGTGACAGTCGATTCAACGCAGCCAGGTCAGATGGGCCGTTACGGGAATCACAACCAGCCTTTGCTTGATGTGCGTGATCCTTTGTTTGATCACAATTATTCGGCCGCAACTTCGCATCTTCGTCAGACTCCGTCGACTATGGCTGAAATCCGCTCGATGGTTCAAAACGAACAGGCTACAGGAATGCTCGCCGAGAGAATCTGTTATTCGATGGCAGATAAGTTGATTCGAAAACTTTTAGAAGCAAAGTACATCGATCCGGGTGTTGCAGTTGCGATTAAAAGAGAAGTTTCAAATAACTGTATTCGAAACAATGTCGATGCGTCTAATAACGTGCTGACGTTTGAGCCTCGTTACAAGATTTTTGAGACTGGCAGAATTAAGTTTAAGGGCGGTAAGTCGCTTAACTTTAACGTGAACCAAAGTTTTGCGCTCACCAACAAAGAATCCCAAGGTTATAAACTGAGCTATGACTTCTTAGGAGTTCCAAGACTTATCCCGTTCGTGAAGGATATGTTGGCCGGAGCGGGAATTCAGATCGGTTTTGATACTTCAAGAGATCGCTCGGTTGGAACTTCAATTGTTGCGGGTGCCTTCTTGGTTGTTCAGATGGCGACCTTTGATATTGAGCTTACTTCGTATGAAAAATGTGTCCTCATTGGCTACAAACACGATTTTATGGCGAATGTTTTAAATAGATACGGCAATTTAAACAATAAGGCAGATAAGAGCTTTGTCGCTCAGGCCCTGTCTTCGGGCTATATGATTTGTAACGGGGGGGCTCCCGAAACTAAACCTAAACCCGTTCGCGAACGCTATTACTACGTCACTCAGCATTTTACCGAAGGTGATATGCTCGATTCGGGCGACTTGTTTAACCATCCTTGGTTACTTGCGATTCGCGGAGTACGTGATTTTGAGACTTTTATGCTAGCTCTTCATGGCGATTCACATGCACTTGAATTGAATGCATTTGATGTTGCTGGAGATGTGTTAACGGGTAGAGCGGCCGATCAGACTGAAATTAAGCGCTACACTTGGCCACTCGATCAGTTAGTGAAGACGTATTTGTATATTCGTCCGACCTTTCCTGGGCTTTTCTCAAACTCTGACCACGCGGTAAAAGAGTTTGCCTGGGAGTCTTCACCAGAAGAATCGTTTGAAGAAAACGGCCTTGGCTTAGGTAAGCCTGCGGTAAGCCCCGTTGACCGCCTACCCCAAGACATAATGGAAGATCCAACCGAAAACGAGTAAGCTCGAAAAGGCCCGTCGCCTTTTCGCAACCCGGCGTTTAGAAGGGCCCGTCGTTTTTTAGAAGGGCCCGTCGCCCTTTTTGGAACCCGGCGGGTTGCAAAAATGGCG
>CAZDFM010000672.1:0-1881 GCA_964504465.1 uncultured Pseudobdellovibrionaceae bacterium
CTGCAATGGCTTTCGATAGATGCTCTTGATTTGGAAAGTTCAACTCGTGCGTTTCTGCAGCAGTGTCAGTTCTACCTGTAAAGTTCATGTTATCTCCTTATCCCATTTTAACTTGGGCAGAGCCTAAACGCCTTCCCGAAACAGAAAAGTCTCACGTGGGAGGATCTAATGAGTTCGCTCGTCTTGAAAAATGGAATTCAAAGTGAAGCTCTCCTGTCCACATTTCTTCAAAGCAAAGGGCCGGCGACAAGAGATGCCTATAGGCAGGATTTGCGGTGCTTTGAATCCTACCTATCAAGTGAACTAAGAATCGACTCGCTTCCGACTTTGTTTTCACTTTCTACAGCAGTGTTGAATTTTGTGATCTTGAAATATCGAGAACACTTGGCCAGGATAAATCTGAGTCCTGCCACCATCAATCGTCGCCTTGGCGCGATTCGGAGCTTCTTCAAACTTGCTCGGCTGCTCGGGCACTCCACTTGCGAGATTGAAATACCCAATATAAAAACGACCGCTTACCGGGATACAAAAGGCCCCGGGCTTCCGGCATTCAAACGCATGCTCGTAGCGGCACTGGCTCAAGACGACATTAAAGCCGCTCGTGATCGCGCCATCCTTCGATTGATGTTCGATTTGGCCCTACGAGCTTCTGAGTTGGTGGAACTTGACCTTGAGCATATAGAGTTCACTCAGAAGCGAGTTTCAATCAAAGGCAAAGGTCGCGCGGAGCGCGAGTACTTGTCACTTCCGCAAACGAGTATCGATGCCTTGAGTGACTGGATAAAAATTCGTGGCTCTGAACCCGGTGCACTTTTCTATAACCTCGTCCGTGACCAAAAAAAGAGAAAGCGGCTCACGAGAGTTGGGCTGTATGAACTAATTCGTGGCCTTGGCGAAGAAGTGAAAATTAAGACTAGGCCACATGGAATTCGCCACCTCTCGATCAGCGAGGCGTGCGAAGTGGCTCAGAATAACGGCTACGCCCTTGAAGAGGTCCTGGATCATTCTCGACACAAATCGGTTGCAACATTGATGATCTATCGCGATCGCAAGCGCGATACGCAGGGAGCGATTTCAACCTTGGTTTCAAGCACTATCTTCGAGGAGTCCAATGACGAAGAAGCATGACTTCGAATTTCAATTTGAACACTTAGTTTTTCTGTCAAACCGCGATCTCTGGTTGCTCCTTGCTGAAACAGACAACGTGACAATTCTTCAAGCTTGCCAGAGAGCGGACGACTCAATTCTGGTTCGCATTCGGTCAGTCTTTTCCAAAACAGCATGCGATTATTTTAATGATGACCTGAGCAAATTTTGGATGACAACAGACGACGAGATGATTCACGCGCGCCAACGAATAGCTAAAATTTTTCATAGACTTTACCACCGGGGACGCTTCAAAGATTGGGCGACTGTTTACGCAGCTTAAGCACTCTTTTTTTCTGGTAAAAGAAACCCTTCATATTCGTAACAGTACCAGCCATTTGGCTTTTTAGAACCTCGTAATCTCAACGAACCTCTCGTCTTCGTTGCTGTTGGGGGAATGTAGTCAAGGCATTCATTACCACTGCTTTTAAAGTGAAACAGAAATCCAACAATTGATTGGCGAGTCGTATCCCCGTTGAGCTGGAAAAACCTTTTTGATCGATCAAAGAAAAAGTAAACGGTCGCAGAGGGGTTTGACTTCTTCGTCGTACTTCCATCCAACTGGACAGCATCAGGATTGTTGGAGAGAAAAGTTTGAAGATATTCTGCCAGCGATTTAAGATCGTAGAATGCTGGCTCCTTAGAAACTTTCACGCTACTCAAGCTGCCACCTTGTGTTGACCAACACTGTCCTTAGTTGCATCGAGCTTTAGGGTCTCCCGGACTGATAGCGGA
>CAZDFM010000673.1:0-1875 GCA_964504465.1 uncultured Pseudobdellovibrionaceae bacterium
GTTCTTGTGACCGATATGGCGGTTCATATGAAATTGGGTCGAGATTCGTCACTCATTTGGGTAACTAGCCTCTCTGATGCAAAACCCCTTGGCTCTGCAGAGGTTACGCTGATTGATATTTCGGGCAAAAAACTCGCAAGCGGCAAAACTAACAAAGATGGCTTTTTAAAAGTGGGTAGCTTCACTTTGCCCTGCAGCGACGGGCACAATCCAGAAGCATTAGAAACTTGTGAAGTCTTTGGCTTTGCAAAAAAAGGCGAGGACATTTCTTTTGCCTCAAGCGAATGGTCAAAAGGTATTGAGCCCTATCGTTTTAACGTCAACACAGAGTTTTATCCAAACGAATGGGGAAGTTCCACGTTACATACGGTTTTAGACAGAATGGCGGCGCAACCAGGCGACCGGATTCAAATGAAACACATACTTCGCGATCACAATTCTACGGGCTTTCAATGGCTCGACAAAAAATCGGTACCAAAACGAGTTTTGATTGTACACGAAGGAAGTCGCAAAACTTTTCCTCTGGTTTTTGACTACGATAAAAACACGGGCAGCGCAGTTACAAACTTTACTCTGCCTCAAGAAGCTCCACTTGGAGAATATTCGATCTATCTTTCAAAAAAAGAGCGAGACGATGACTCGGGTGCCGAAGGTGAATCGAGCTTTGATTGGTCTGCGAAAAAAACGGGACGTTTTGTAGTGGCTGAATATCGATTGCCGCTCATGCGTTCAATTTTAAAAATTCAAGGCGATCCACTTGTGCGGCCCAAATCTGTAAAGGTTGATGCTTCGGCTCATTATCTGTCTGGCGGTCCGGCTAAAAAACTTGAGGTGAAACTTCGTAGCTCCTTAGAGCCGGCGTACTTCACTCCTGACGTTCCGGGTGCTCAAGATTATATGTATTTTTCTGACCCAATTAAGCCCGGAGTTCGAGACCCTGAACAACGACAAAATGAGGATACTAAATATTTAAAGGTACAAAATCTCGTCTTAAATAATGACGGCGGACTGCTTGCGACGATTAATGAGCTTCCTTCAATAACCAAAGTGCAAAATTTACGAGTCGAGATGGAATACACTGACCCCAGCGGAGAAATCAAAACTTCGACCGCAACGAGCACTTTGTTTCCTGCAAAATACATTGTCGGTTTAAAGTCAGATGGCTGGTATGCCGAGCCAGGCAAAACAAAAGTTGTGGGCGTCGTCACAAATATTAAAGGTCAGCCCCAGAAATCACACGCATATAGCGTAGACGCATTTCAAACGAACTATATTACTCACCGAAAAAGACTCGTAGGTGGATTCTATTCGTACGACTCAAAATATGAAGTCATCTCTTTAGGGCAAGTTTGTTCAGGTGTGACAGACGAATTAGGACGCTTCAGCTGTGAACCCAAAAAACTCCCGCCCGGAAGCATAAGCTTACAAGCTAAAACTCTCGACGAACAAAACCGTGCAACTTACGCTGTCACTGAAGTGAGCGTGTACGAACCTGGATCAGACCGTTGGTGGACTCCAAGCGACAGTGACCGCATTGACATTATTCCCGACCGCACGCAGTTTGAACCCGGTGAGAAAGCTCGATTTATTGTTCGTACTCCTTTTGCTAAAGCGACCGCTTTAATCACCATCGAGCGCGAAGGTGTCATCGATGCTTTCGTCACCGAAATACGACGCGACAATCCAATCCTCGAAATCCCTATGAAGGGCGAATACGCCCCCAATGTTTTTATCTCTGCAATTTTGGTTCGCGGCAGAGTGGGTGAGCAAAAACCGACGGCGCTTGTGGATTTGTCACGCCCCTCAATGAAGATGGGACTTATCCCTTTAAAAGTGGGTTGGAAAGCTCACAAACTAGACGTCGAACTGAAAGCG
>CAZDFM010000674.1:0-1853 GCA_964504465.1 uncultured Pseudobdellovibrionaceae bacterium
ATGTCGCATTAAATCTTACCTTAACTGCAATTAATAGTGTCTTGGCCGCCGCAGCCCTGCCGCTTTTTACGATGCTTGCAATCTCGATTTTTACTGAAAATTCTGTATCAGGCACAAGTATCGGCGTTCAACCTTCGAAAATGGTCGAGGTGGTTTTTTTAATTATGATCCCAACCTCATTGGGAATGTTTAGCCGACTCAAATGGCCCAAGATGGTCCACAAGCTTGAACAACCCACAAAGATTTTTTCGATTCTCGTCCTCGTCGCAATCATCGTCGCAACTCTGACACGCGAGTATCGTTTAATTATCGACAATCTTGCGCAAGTCGGTTGGGCCGTACTTTCTTTCAACATCATTAGCCTGATGCTTGGATACTTCATGCCGAGATTGGCAGGAGTTTCCTACCGTGAAGCAATTGCCATTACTTTTGAAGTCGGCATTCACAACGGAACACTGGCACTCTACGTTGCATTGGTCGTCCTGGGCTCCACTGAGTTTGCGGTCCCAGCAGCGATTTATAGTGTGCTGATGTACTTTACTGCGACTGCAGCGATGCTTCTAACGAAGAGAAGCCGTGCGCAGTTATAAACTGACATTGTGGATGGGCCAAATCAAGAACTGTGTGCACAGACGCAAACGAGGAGGATTGAAGACTTACTCTCGTTTGAAAGTTAAACTAAATGATATTTCGGCAAAATAGAAAAGTGCTTTGGACTTTAGTATCACCGACGAATCTAAAATAAACTGTTGTTTCTGACATGGCTGAAGGAGCGCGATACGAAAAACTCTCGAACCTCACCATAGTAGGATTTTGATCCGGTGTGGACATTGAAAAGTTATAAGTTCGCGATTCACGATTTACGGCTAACGAAGATGAAAATCGTTGCGTTCCAATTTCAACATCAACCACAGCAATATATTGATTCGGTCCAACACGATAAGTTTGAACACTTCGAAGAGGAGGATTATCTGTGAAGCACTCAGAAATTAAAGTGCCCGGATTCATAGCCGCAAAAGTTGTCGAAGAAAAAAGTACGCTTATAGTAAGTAAGAATAATAATTTTGATTTCATAGCGTAAATCTAAACTTGAGGATTTTTGTTTGCAAGATAAGCGTTCAATGTGTGAATTTAATACACGCCACCAAAGCGTTTAAGTTGAGTAAGGCCTTGTTATGAAAACTAAAGCTTCAGTTCAATAATTTTCGTCGGCGTTGCCCTTGCCGGACTAATTCGGTCAAGTCATTCTTTCAAAGAAGTGAAAAGAGAGGGTGGGGCTCGTCCACGTCATTTGCCCTGGAACTAAAATCTGAGAGCGGAGGAGGAATCATTCGGTTCCCCTCGCTCGTCATGCAAAGACTTTTTTGTAGACACTCTACGATTTGGCTTCTTTAATTTGAATATGATTCAAATTTTTTCCGCTCTCATTTTAAGTCTTATTTCCCATAATACATTCGCATCTTCGAATCTCTATCAATACTTTGAAAGCGACGGAGTTAAAATTGCTTACCGTGAGTTTGGGTCAGGATCACCCTTGATCGTGCTCAATGGAGGGCCGGGTCGATCCAGTGATTCGTTCTCTAATTTAGCCGAGCAACTCAATAAACATACTCAAAGAAAAATTATTATTTTTGATCAACGAGGAACAGGGCGATCAAAATTACCTCAATTGAATGAGCAAACAATCCGGCTGGATCTGATGGTTCAAGATCTTGAAAATCTTCGCAAGCATCTAGGCCTAAGTAAAATTTCGATTCTTGGGCATTCTTTTGGAGGAATGTATGCCATGTCTTATGCTGCTCTATATCCAAATCACGTTGAGGATCTCATTCTCTCTTGTTCCGGCGGCATTG
>CAZDFM010000675.1:0-1851 GCA_964504465.1 uncultured Pseudobdellovibrionaceae bacterium
TTTCAAAAGGTCATGGTTTTGCGGGCGTTATGAAACGATGGGATTTTGCGGGTGGTCCTGCGTCTCACGGTTCGGGTTTTCATAGAAAGCCAGGATCTATTGGTAATCGTACTTGGCCTGGTCGAGTTATTAAAGGCAAGAAAATGGCCGGTCGATGGGGTGGCGATACAGTCACTCTTAAGAGTGTAGAAGTTGTAGATGTAATACAAGATGAGAGCGTGTTGTTGGTAAAGGGCCCCGTGCCTGGAGCTCGACACTCCCTCGTGCAACTAATGAAAGTGTAGAGCGATGGCGACAGTAGACGTTGTAAATTGGGATAGCAAAAAAGTTGGATCAGCTGAATTGGCTGCAGAGGTTTTTGAAGCTCCCGTTCGAAAAGATGTCATGCACCAAGTTGTGCGTTGGCAGTTGGCAATGCGAAGACAAGGTACTCACCAAGCTAAAGTTCGTGGCGAAGTGAGCGGTGGTGGTAAAAAGCCATTTAAACAAAAAGGGACTGGTAATGCTCGTCAGGGTACTTCAAGATCTCCTTTGATGCCTGGTGGAGCAGTTGTTTTTGGGCCCCGTCCAAGATCTTATGAGTTTGATCTGCCTCGTAAATTTAAGCAGTTGGGTTTAAGATCGGCTCTATCTTATTTGCATGCTCAGGGCAAAGTGACCGTAGTCGATGGTATGGAGGCTGAGGGTGGCAAAACTAAAGCCGTAGCTCAGCTTCTTAAGAAAATGGATGCTACAAAAGCTGTCATGATCGATGGTGAGAAGAATGAGGGCTTTTATCGAGCATCTCGAAACCTTCCAAAGGTTCGCTATTATTCTGCTGACGGTTTGAATGTTTATGATCTTTTAAAATTTGATCGTGCCTTTTTGACGAAGGCTTCTTTAGAAAAAATCAATGCTCGATGTGGGGTGACCAAGTGAAGCTGCATGATGCAATTAAGCGCCCGTTGATCACTGAAAAAAACTCGATGATGGCCGAAAACGGCGTCTATGTTTTTGAAGTGGATCGTCAGGCTACAAAAGCAGACGTTAAAAAAGCTGTTGAGAAGTTTTTTCGAGTAAAAGTGAGTTCAGTGAACACTTCGATTTGCAGAGGTCGATCTACACGCACTCGATTGGGAGTTGGAAAAATTCCTTATTGGAAAAAAGCGATGGTGAGATTGGCTCCAGGCGAGAAGATATCACTCTTTGAGGGAGCGTAAGAGATGGGTATTAAAATATTTCGTCCAAGAAGTCCTGGTCGCCGAAACATGTCGGGTTTTCAATTTGATGAAATCACGAAGGCGACTCCAGAGAAGTCATTAACGACTCCTCTTCGTAAAAAAGCGGCTCGTGGTAACCACGGTCAGATCACTATGCGCCACAAAGGTGGTGGTCATAAACGCCGTTACCGAATTATTGATTTTAAAAGATACAAATTTGATATTCCTGCAACGGTTGCTGCGATTGAGTATGATCCTAACCGCACTTGCCGTATTGCTCTTCTTCATTATGCAGACGGAGAGAAAGCTTACATTGTTGCGCCAGTTGGTCTTAACGTCGGCGACAGTGTTTCTTCTTCAGACTCTGCGGATATCAAACCTGGAAACAACCTTCCTTTGAACAAAATCCCTATGGGAACCATCATTCACAATATTGAGCTTCGTCCCGGTAAGGGTGGGCAGATAGCTCGCGGAGCTGGATCTCAGGCGACTTTGGTGGCTCGATTGGGCAAGTACTGTCAAGTTCGATTGCCTTCAGGTGAAGTTCGTCAGGTTCTTTCAGTTTGTCGCGCTTCGATTGGTCAAGTGGGCAACACGGATAACGAAAATATCAAAATCGGAAAAGCGGGTCGAAATCGTTGGAAGGGTATTA
>CAZDFM010000676.1:0-1837 GCA_964504465.1 uncultured Pseudobdellovibrionaceae bacterium
GCGATTAAGAGAAATTCCACAACCCGTTTTGCGCAGCAAAACGGGGCAGTTTCTAAGCGATTGATAACAATTCAACAAATAAAAGCCTAAAGAGCTACAATCATAATCGCCAGGGTTCCGGTTAAATAGTCTAACTATTTAAGGAGGAACTCATGGCTACCGACACTCAAACCCAACACCCCAATGCTGATGAAGATCTAGAACGCATTGATGGCAATGTGACTGCGAAACCAAAAGATATGGCCGATGTGGCAGATGTCATCGTGAATGAGGATCTTTCTACAGAATCGCTCGACTTTGGCGAGATGAATCTCGAGGATGCGCAAATCTCGGGCTACACCGACGAAGAGGGAAACGCAGTCTCAAAGGCTTTGCCGGACGTCGAAGGTTCACCAACGGGAGCACTCACAGATATTGGAGCGGGTCGTTCTTCGGTTGTGCGCCATCATTAACTGGCACTTTGAAGAGTTCAAAAAATAAAAAGAAGAGGAAGCGAGAGGCTTCCTCTTCTTTTTAGTTAGTGGACGATCTTATCACTTTCGCGAAACGAAGGACTCGCGTGAGCAATTAGATCTTGTGTACGATGAGTAAGATCTTTTGCCCGGCGGGTGACTTCATCTTTCAATTTTAAGGCAGTATCGAGGGCTTCTTCGCGCCGACGAGTTCCGGCTTGGGGATCAAGTGCATACATTGCAATCGCGCCTAACGCAGCCCCAGCTAGTAAAAGTGTGAGGGTCGAAAACAAAGTTCCTGAAGTTTTAGGATGAACAGGGATCGACGCAGGTGTTGGTGAAGAACTAAAACTTGGGATCGGTTCTTCGAATTCTGAGAAATACTGATTTTCCATTAAAATTGCCTCCTACTGCAAAGGTATAAAACCTCAAGGTAGCAAGAGATCTTGTTTGGGTCTTGACGTGAACATGATGATTTTTTGCTGTTCTTAACAACTTTAGATCTCTTTTACGAAACAGATGTCATAAAGCGTTTCATTGAGGTGTCTTTACTCAAGACCCGTGTGTTCACGAATCAAGCCGCCCGCTATTAAAGCAGCGGATTCGTCACTACCAGAGTTCGCAAAAACAATTAAACCGTACTGGCGACCTTCGATATTGAACACCATAATGTGATTTCGAATTTTAACTGTGTAATCATCGCCAGTTTCTGGATTTTCGGTTGGACCATCGTAGGTTCCAGTTTTTCCACCGACGTAAATATGGCTCGGAATATATTTACGGCCTCGACTCGCACCGGTGCGACAGGTATGCATCACCTTCCACAAAATCTCAGCTCCCGGGAAAGCTCCAGTGTAGATGTCATACAGAGTTTCGGCAGCCTCGTCTGGAACCAGTTCGTTCCCGTGTAGGCTTCCCCAATAACCTTGAAAGCCCCGAGTTTGTTTGTATCCCATACGTTGAGTAAATTCATAGTTGCGCTCACGGCCCTTGTCAGAAGAACCGTCGCCGATTTGCGTTTGCAAATTTGTCCAAGCAGCGTTTGACGAAACCACTAACATATCGGCAAAGAGTTTGAGTTGTGATTCGCTGAGTTTTCCGTCTTGTTTATCTAACAAGGTCGCGCCCACGTAGATCTTGGAGCTTGAAGCACCGAATATTTTTTTGTTTGAGCTCAGACTCTTTTCAATAACTTTGTGCTGATCTAGATCCATAAAAACCCATTGTACCTTGTGACCAGGCACCGTCTGAGTTTCTCTTTTTAAAGTTTCATAAGCTGTTCTTTTCGAAGTTGTAAAACTGTTGCCGCTGCCTTTTGCTAATGTCAGCGATGAGCCACCTACAGAAATGCTTGAAAGCTTTCGGCCATCGGGGAGACGGGTAAA
>CAZDFM010000677.1:0-1837 GCA_964504465.1 uncultured Pseudobdellovibrionaceae bacterium
CAGGGCCTTTACCCTTCTCCACATATCGCCCGACAAAACTCCGTCGAAAGATCTTTCGGGTTCAATAAAGCCGCCAACGGATTGGTTGATTTCGTTGTTAGTTATCAGTTCTAAATGGTCCATCAAATTGTCCTTTCACGTAAGGAAGGCTTTTTATTCTTTGCGATCGGTTCGATCTGAACGGTTGGCTTTTCAATGAATTGATCAATCGCCATTCTGGTCATGGAGGAAAAGTCGAGGAAAGGATTGCGATCCAAAAACTCTTCAATCCTTTTGATTTGTTTTTCGTCTAACCTAACGGTGCGAACATTTTTAGACATACGGTGACCTCTTTGGTAGGTCGGCGTATTACACTGGCATACGAGGTGTCAGCACATTCCTTAGAGGCGTGAATATGTTATATATAATGCGATGAGTCGCATGAGGATGATAAGCACCCAAACTAATTCGCCGTTTCTCGCCAATTTTTAAAGAGAAGGAATCTAAAGTAGAATCGAATCATGGCAAAAGCAGTCGGTTCAGAAAAATCAGGTGGTCGCAAGAAGGGAACTCCTAATAAGCGTTCACTGGGCTTCAGTGAGGTTCTCGCTGAGCAAGGCATAGATTTGTTGGAAGAAATTTTAAAGGAAACCAAGACGCTTACAGCAAGCGAAAGAGTCAGCGTTTACGTGAGCCTGTTGCCATACCAGTATTCCAAACGCAAACCCACGGAATCTCAGCCGCCGCTTTCGATTGATGATTACATCAACAGCTTGGACAAGAGAGAAATGGCGAAGCTTAAAAATTTGCTCAGTGAAAAAATGGGCGAAAATCGACCGTGGAAA
The DNA here is from genome assembly GCA_964504465.1 of uncultured Pseudobdellovibrionaceae bacterium. Lineage (GTDB taxonomy): Bacteria > Bdellovibrionota > Bdellovibrionia > Bdellovibrionales > UBA1609 > CAZDFM01. The sequence continues at coordinate 825 of CAZDFM010000677.1, forward strand.
GAATATTCGATGGAAGAACTCCGTGAGTTCAATGGGACCATCGAAGAGTTACTTCAGAAACAGGTATGTTTGGACGCCCTTAAAGATGATCCATGGTCGGTGTAGATTAAGCTTTCTTTGCGACTCGTGGAACCAGGCTAATAGCGATATCACAATCAACAATGCTCGCCGCTTTTGAAAGCGTCTGTAGGGACACCCCAACATGGTCATCAAACAAGCGGCTTGTTGTCGTCGGGCTGTGGAACGCCTTACGAAAGGCGTTTTTATTCACCTTCTTGCTTTTGATTTGCTTTTCAAGATTATGAACAAAAGTGCGCTTAGCAGCTTTGGCCGCCACTTCGGTTTCAAGATTTTCATCAGCCAAAAATTCATCAAATGAAGAGCCGGTCAGTTTGTTTTTCATTTCTTACTCCTCGCTGCTTTTTTAGCAGCCACTTCGACAGCCTTTTGTGCATGAATCCATTCTTTCATTCGATCCCATGCTAAATCGATTTCTGATTTCGGGGTCTTTCTTGTCGTTTTCTGAAAAAACTGAACAAGAACCATTAAACTTCCGTACACAAAAAACAGAGTTCTAAATTCCAAAGCTTCAACCGTATGCCGAACCTCGTAGATCGACTTTTCGTATTCACCTGAGCCAGATCGGAGGCGGTCAACATAGGGCCGATCTACTCGCCAATTCAGTTCGACAAAACGGATATCTTCGCCAACAACCGTTTTAGTGGGCCGACCTAGATCTTTAAGGAGTTCCTTTACGGGCTCATGCCCAGCGGGAGTCCTAAAGAATACAGCGTTGATTTTCTTCTTGATGTCTATATCGGCCACTTTTTAAGTGTACTTTATAGCGTACCTAAAAACAAGTATCTTTTAAGGTACTGTCTCATTTTGAGATGATCTGTATATTGTTGAAATTAAAGGGAATTGATGGGCTTTAGGAATAGACCATCTCTCTGTCGACCTCGACTTCATACGCGGTATAACCGCCACGACTCAGAAGTTTTGCAAAATGAGTG
>CAZDFM010000678.1:0-1829 GCA_964504465.1 uncultured Pseudobdellovibrionaceae bacterium
ATTTAAAATCTTAATCAAACTAAATAGATCTTAATTAGTGGTAGATCTTTGAACTTCAGTTCAATGTGTCTGCAATAAATATTTTGGTGTGCCTTGTTCTGTGATTGGCCAGATCGAACACGATAATGCAGTATGGCAGTCGCAAAGAAAAAGACGCCATCTTTTGATAGAATATCCTTACAGTCGGTTGTACGCTCAGTTAATGGGAATGTCGCGAAGAGTTGCGAGTCTAAAGGCAAAACCTAAAGACACTCAAATCGTGAAAGCCAATTAACAATCAGGATGTTTGAACAAGATGGCAGGTCATCGAATCAGTGAGCAAACTTACTATGAAATTCTAGAGGTCCGTCCCGGAGCTCTTCAGAATGAAATTCACGCTGCTTATCAAAAAGCCAAACAAACTTATTCTCCAGATTCTCCCGCACTCTACACTATGTTTACGACAGAAGAAGCGCGCGAACTTTTGCATTTGATCGAAGAGGCTTACGAGACGCTTTCGAATCAACCAAAGCGAATGGCTTACGACGAAAAACTTAGAGCTCACACAAACTTTCATAAGCCCGCACAGAAAGCTTCTGACCTTCCGGATTTCGATCCAGAAGAAGCAAAGGCTGTTGCGAAGGTAAGAGATATCAAAAGTACTGGAAGTAAGCAGGAGCCTCAGCCCATCGCAACTGCTCCTAAAAGAGAAACTGTCCCTGAAGGTTTTAAAAAAACTCGTTACGGCGTTTATGAAGTTAACGAAGCTTTCGAAAACGAAATTCGCAGCTGCACAGAATTTGATGGCGCGATGATCGCAAAAGTACGTCAGTATAAAAAGATAAATCTTGAACAAATGAGCCAAGAAACTCGCATTTCAAAAACTTATCTTTCGGCAGTAGAATCCCAAGCTTTCGATGCTCTTCCAGCAGCGGTATTTGTCAGAGGATTTATCGTACAGATCTCTCGCTTGTTAGGTATCGACGAAAAAGTTGCTGCCGATTCATATATGAAGATCTATAAACAGCATCGTGTCGAGTAACGCTGATTTTCAAGACCTCTTGTTATTGCGTATCCCTGAAGATCTTGAAGGCCAACGTCTTGATAAAGCATTATCTTCGCACCCTCTTATCGGTTCACGTTCAAAAGCGGTTCAGCTGATAGAACAGGGACGCGTTCAACTAAACGGCAACGTAAAAATAAAGTCCTCTAGCACCGTCCGAAGTGGCGATGAATACTCTATTGCTCTTCCGACGCCGGAACCTACTGAGCTTATTCCATTAGAACTTGAACTCGATATTATTTTTGAAGATGAAGATCTATTAGTTGTGAACAAACCTGCCGGCTTAGTCGTCCACCCCGCTGCGGGACACGCACAAGACACACTCGTAAATGCCCTCATTCATAAGGTGAAAAATTTTTCGATGGGTTTTGGTGAGGTTCGGCCAGGTATCGTACATCGTCTCGATAAAGACACGAGCGGCCTGTTAGTAGTCGCAAAAAATGACGTCACTCAAGATGGTTTGGTAAATCAGTTCAAAGCAAGGACCGTGCAAAGACTTTACCGCGCTTTGGTTATTGGGCATCCAAAAAATGATTCAGATATTTTAGAATCGTATTTGCTTCGTCATCCCACCCAACGCAAAAAGTTTGCTTCGGTCCGTGAATCGGTCGGAGCAAAACAAAAAGGTAAAAAAGCGATCACGCATTATCAAGTAATCGAACGCCATGAACTCGGAGTTTCGTTAGTTGAATGCCGACTAAAAACGGGTCGAACACATCAGATTCGAATTCATCTATCTGAATTAGGTCATCCCAGTATCGGAGACAGTGTGTAGGGAAGCAGTGGG
>CAZDFM010000679.1:0-1829 GCA_964504465.1 uncultured Pseudobdellovibrionaceae bacterium
CTCCAAAATAGTTAAAGCGGACCCGAGCCAAATTATTGAAGCCGATGGACATTGGACCTCCGAGAGTAATCTTGCACTCGTGATTCAAACTGCGGATTGTGTCCCGGTGTTAATCGGTAACGAAAACAAAGTGGCCGCTGTACACGCTGGATGGCGCGGCCTTGAAGCTGGAATTGTTAAAGAATTATCCAACTACGTCGAGAGTCCCCTCTTTACTTGTTTAGGTCCGCATATTCACAAAGAAAGTTTTGAGGTGGGACAAGATGTGGCGCAAAAACTTTCGAAGTCTTTAGGTTCAAGTTTAAAGAACGTTGTATTCCCTCATTCGGATCCGTCTAAAAATTATGTGGATCTTTCTGTAATCGCTGAAGCGCATCTGAATTCTAAATTTGGAGGAGTTCCTTTTGATGCAGTTGCCGTGAATACTTATACCGACAAAGATTTTGCGTCCTACCGTCTTGATAATGGCACTCCCGAGCGGCAGCTTAGCTTTGTCGCAATTGAAAAGCTCACCTAGACTTTCGACTACGTAGAGTTGAAGTCCTCATTTCGATAAAGTCTTTCTCATTTGCTGAAATTGTTCATAGAATATAAGTCTTCTATGATGAAACTTAATCTTCGCCAGCAAGGCTGGTCATGGTTCGAAATTTTAATGTGGGCGGCTGCCTTTCTATTTTTAATGGCGGGGCTACTTGTTGCACTCAACCCTGAGTGGCGAAAATCACTTCAAGCTCAGTGGAGCAAGTCGCAAGATCGAGTGCTTCTTTCAACAGCTCTCGGAGATTTGTTGGGAGATGGAAGTCTTGTGAAAGTAATCAAGTATCAGAATGCACAAGGCATTCATCTTGAGATTTTAAGCGATGGAGATGGTGGGGGTCGTCATCTTATTGATCGGATTTACTTATCAGACCGGCACAACGGCTTTTTTGACTTTCAGGGTGAAGCCACTCAGCTTGCCTTAGTTGATGTCGATTCTGACGGAAAACTGGAGCTCATTGCTCCTACTTTTGATGAAAACCTTACGGCTCATTTGAATGTGTATAAGTACAATCCCTCTTTTAAGCGGTTTGAGAGCCTAAGAGCCGAAAATAACTGATTATTTAGGCCCTAAAAAACCCTAGATTGGGGCAAATTGCTTGCCGCGTCATCTATTCCGTGCTAGCTTCGCCGACCAATACTTCTTACAAAGTAATGACTCATAAATATCGGAGTGATCATGAAGCTAAAACACCTACTTCCAGTGACTGCAGGCCTTCTAATTGTTGGGTTAATCTCTGCTTGTTCAAGCAGTCGACAAATCGGTGGCGGCGGCAGGTACTGTGCTCCAAACCAAGCCGACATTTATACTATCCCCGAAACGGCTTCTAAGCTTTCACTCAAACCCGAAGATCAAAAAATTGACCTGGGAACTTATAAGTACAGCAGTGCTGAAATGCTTTATGTTTATAAGCCCGTTGAAGCGGATCGAAAGACTTGGGTGATGATTCAAGTTACAGAAGCAGCTGATATCGAACTTGATAAAAAAGGAACTCGAGGACTTGCTGCTGGAGTCTACTGCGTTCGTGGATTATCGCCGTCTACTCCGGCATTCAGCTTTAGCACCTCAGGCGTAAATCAGATGAAATCTCTTCCTGGAGAGCGAGTGTCTGTTGAGGCCCGTACCTATTCGTTTTCTTGGAATCCTAAAACCCAGCTGCTGACTGCAAAAGCGGACGAAATTTCGGAGGCGTTTAGTACTCCCGAAAAAGTTTATGAAGGTAAGGCGACTACAGTAAACTTCTATAAGTTCGTTAAGAATAATCCCAATGACACTCGTTACGATATCGTCT
>CAZDFM010000680.1:0-1823 GCA_964504465.1 uncultured Pseudobdellovibrionaceae bacterium
GATTTGCCAAGAGATCAATATCAAATATTTTTCTTCGGTCTTCGTTGTCGGCTTCCTCGAGTAAGTCCATAAGTAAGGTTGCAAAGCCCGCTTCTTCAAGAAGGTTTGCCACGTACTGATTGCGCGAACTTAAACGGCTGCTCCCGCTCCCGTGCGCGAACAATACAATTCCGATAGGCTCATCTGGAATTGCCAATAGGCCTTTGAGTTTTAAACCTTGGTGAGTGATCAGGACTTCTTGACGCCGTTCCATGTTTAGACCCTATCTTTTAACTCATCAACTCCGTCATGCTCGGCGCAATGGGCGCAGCAGTACATTTTGCCAGAAGCTTCAACCCCGTGGCCGATAATACGAGTCTCACAGTGGGTGCAGTGGGGTGCTAAAACATTAATTGCACATTCAAAACTGTCAAAAATATGGGCTTGGCCACCCATCTTGATCTCAAAAGCTTTGTCATAATCGTTACCACAGTTTTCGCATTTCATAATTCAGCTCTCTTTCTTGCCCTTGAATATTGGCAAACTTGCGTCCAGAAAGACGCTGGACCACTAAATCAGTTATACGCTGCGGACCCATGTAATTCATGGCGAGGGCTCCACGTTTATTTTTTGATTTCACAACATTCATGTGGCTTGGCAGGCCTTAAAAGCTTCTGTAGGATTTTGACTATGAAATACACGATTATTGGCTCGCTTCGATCTCCGTTTGTACGCGCTTGCCGTATGCTCATGGTCCAGCACTCGATTGAGTGCGACTTTCGCATTTTGAACTTTGTCGACGACAGGGCAGACGCCGAAGCGCTTTCAAAAGAGACTCCCATCAACAAAGTTCCGATTTTGGTGGTCGGGGATCAGAAGATTTTTGATTCTCGAGTGATTCAAAACTACCTGACTAAAAAACATGGGCTTAGGACTTTAAGTTTAGACGAAGAAAATCTGCTGACAGCAATTTATAGTTGCCTCGATACGGGCGTTCTCTTGTTTTTAATGAAGAACAGCGGAATGGATATTGAAGGTCCAGGTTTTTTCTTAAACCGTCAACGGGCACGCATTCCAGACAACTTAGCTTACGTCACTCCATGGGCGAAAAAATTAGATCCTTCAAAGCCCGAGGACTGGAACTTTGTTTCGATGAGTTTATATAGCTTTTTATATTGGGGAGAGCGGCGAACAGGACTGTTTAAGGTCAGTGACTATCATGAGCTCGAAAAATTTATGGAGCGTTTTCAGAATGCTCCTGGTGTTCACGAAACTGGATTTTAAATAACAATAACTCAAACCGGGGAGAGCTTTGCATGATGCAGTTAATTTTAAAACCTTTTGGATTTGTGGCGACCGTAGTGGCTTGCTTCATTATGGCTCTATCCACCGGCTGTGCTTCGGGTGGTTTTAAGCTGACTCGTAAGTACGCTCAGTTTGTGAACAAGCAAAATATTATCATTAGAATAGTACTTTATATTTTAACAGGTGTTGTGTTTGCCGTAACTATGCTCATCGACTTGGTTGTGTTTAACACGATCGACTTTTGGGAAGGTAAAGTGTCAGCGGGCGAATACAAATTTAAGGAGGGCGAAAAGACCTTCCATGTCCGCCACGAAATTATGCCTCAAGACAGCCTTAAGCGCTCGACCATCGAAGTCTTTTCGCAAGAAAAAGCTCTTCTACAAACTGTTGTTCTTCAAGAAACTCTCTCAGGAGAAATCGAACTTCATGTCGACGGGCAGCTCAGAACAAAAGTGAAAGACCTCAGTGGTCTTCCTGTTGCTTCGATTTATAATGCTAAAGGAGAGTTCGTCACTGAGAAGCTTGTTTTAGTTGAAACC
>CAZDFM010000681.1:0-1816 GCA_964504465.1 uncultured Pseudobdellovibrionaceae bacterium
TGGTGATGCGTTCACCAGCCGATGCAAGAGCTGACTTAGGTTTAAGCACAATGGCTACGATGGGTGCGGGCGATTATCTTTTAAGAGACGGCTCACTCTCGATGACAGGCAACCTAAACTTAGCTGGTCGAAATATCGACAACGTCGGGGCCATCACCGCTTCAGCGGGAACAATTGGTTCTGTATCGATCACCGGTGGACTCGTAAGAAACGTTTCAACCCCTACACACTCATTAGATGTGGCTAATAAATCCTATGTCGACACTCTTGTTGCGGCGGTTTCTTCTGCCGGCGGTACGGGCGATTTCAAAAAAGATGGAACAGTCACGATGACAGCGGGCCTTCCGACGTTTGCAGGAACCGCAGCACTCCCTGGTTATACTTTTGGCGGAGATCTTGACACGGGAATTTTCCATTCTGGCGCTGACACGCTTGGAATGTCGACGGGTGGCACTCAACGACTGACTCTTGATTCCAATGGTCGATTGGGTATTGGCACTACAGCTCCAAGTTACTTGCTCTCTCTTAATGGAGCGAGTGCAAACACCATCGGAATGGAAGCAAATCCTACGGCTGCCAGTAGCGGTAACAATTTATCCGTTCAAGCCGGTGCACCTGGCTCAAACTCGAATCAAGACGGAGGAACGCTCAACTTAAACGGAGGCGCTTCGCGCGGCAATGGCGCCTCAAATGTGACAATCAATGTCGCCTATGGAAATCAAGGATCGGGAACGACGCTTCGTAATCCAACCACCACAATGGCGTATTTCGATGGCAAGGACCGCAATATATCCTTTGGCTCTGGTGCCGCGACGAACACGGGTACTTACAGTATGCTTTTTGCGTTAGATGGATCGCAGTCTTTTTCGCTAACACAAGACAATGCGATGGCGATCATGGGTGGTAACCTTGGGATTGGAACCAATGCTCCTGGAAGACTCCTTCATGTTGCGGGAGCAGCACGCTTCACTCCTATTACAACTCCTGCATCACCTGAGGCTGGCGATATCTTTTTTGATTCGGCTGCAAGTAATGCTCTTAAATATTATAACGGCACAAGTTGGGTAAGTGTAACTGGCGGCGGCTCGGGCGGTTCGGGCGACTTTATGAAAAACGGTTCGGTGACAATGACTGCGGGGCTCCCCGCATTCGCTTCGGGAACTGCTGCGCTTCCAAGTTATACTTTTGGTGGCGACCTCGATACGGGTATTTTCAGTCCAGGCGCAAACACCATTGCAATGTCGACTGGCGGAACACGCCGCTTAACGCTCAACAGTTCAGGTTATGTTGGTCTTGGCACAAGTGACCCTACGCACGCGATGCACATTGTGACAAACACAAATGGCGAGGGCGGCATTTTCATCGACAATTCAAATTCAGGATCAGCAGCCGAAGCTGGGATTAATATGATCAATGATGCCGACTTGCGCGCCTGGTTTTCATTGGAGAGCTCGAATTATTCAGCACCATTAGCCAACCGCTTAGCGATCGGAACAAATTCAAATGGGCTTATGCTCCAGGCATCGGGTGGCAATGGTGATATTCGATTTATGACGGGCGGAGACGCGACCGCGAATATGCATATGGTTCTTGATAAAGATGGAAATCTCGGTGTTGGCACCCTTTCACCAGGTGGACGATTGCACGTAAACGGCAATGCGATTTTTAATGGCGTTACAATCACTACGGGCCGAGTGATTCAAAACGTGGCAACTCCTGTTGGAACTACAGATGCCGCGACTAAAGCTTATGTTGACGGCTTAATTTCTGGTTTTGGTAGCGGTGACTTTAAGAAAGATGGAACTGTCACCATGAC
>CAZDFM010000682.1:0-1816 GCA_964504465.1 uncultured Pseudobdellovibrionaceae bacterium
CACCCTTGTAGGACTCGTGGATGTTTATCATGACCTGCATGACCTTGTCTGGAGCGCGATCTCGACAAATCAAGCCGAAGAAGAAGCCGTCACCCAAAGGATTGCTGAAATCGAAGAGGCCTTATTAAAGTTAATTTCAAAAAGAGATATGGAGCAGATCAAAGCTATTCAAGCTGTACGGTCACGCGCCATGACCGCGATGGTAACCTCACTCACCATGCACGAAATCAGATTGTTTAACGCCGCCGAAGCCAACCGAAACCTTGAAGCTGAAGCCCGTATCGCACAAAGAACTGTTCGCCGTGGTTTGCAGTTACAAACCTATGTCGACGAATATCTTGAGATGATCCAAGAAAAGCAACGGCAGATGGGTTACAAAAATTCTAGTCCTTCAAGAAGCACTCTTGAAGCTGAGGTTGCAGAAGTAATCGAAAAATGCAGAGTCCTCTTGCCTGAATAAGGCGCCCTGGAGGTTCGAGATCGCTCGCTTTTCGCCTGCTGACTTAAATCGTCACGGCATGGATAATTTACCTGGACCATGATCGTAACCTACTGATAATCGGAGCGATAACAGTGGGCCTCCATCTGCATAGAGTTCCTCTTAGCACTGAACAATATTTTGAGGTGATTGATGTCGCAAGCGTTTACATTTTTAGATCTTTAAGCCTTCTCTCGGTTGTCGCATGTTCAAGTGACAAGCACATCCCCGCTTCTAAGCCCCTCGACAAACCTGCGTCTTCAAAGGTCGTTAAAGCCACTAAAGAACTCAAGACACTTGCGACTGGTCAAAATGTTGTTCGCAGGCAAAACTCAATTTCGGTAAAGACTAAAAAACCAGGTTTAACACAAGCCATCTATACTTTTAATTCTGCCTCAAATAACTCACTGAAAATCATGAACGTTCATTCAGCGTATAAATGTGTCGGCGGGACGGTATCGCAGGCACATTATTTCTTGATAAATGGCGACGGCAAAACAGAAATCTCATTGCTCGACATTGTTTCACTTCGTCCAGATTCCGATTACAAAATCACAATTGAAACTGATCATGACTGTTCTGAATTTGAAGTTTCATACGACCTTACTGTCTGGGCCGACAAAACTGTTAAACCGGCTAATCCTGAAGTGGTGCGCGTCTGCGACAGTTCGCACCACCCACAATTAGTCGTCTCTACGCAGCGGTACCCTGTTTTTGCAACTCTCGGAGGAAAAAGTTTTTTGGCTGCCGACACTTACTGCGGAGAAAAAACAGCGCAATATTCAAACTTACTTTGCCAAGAGAAAAAAAGTGACGGCTTAGAGAGCGTGACGTGCACCAAGTTTAACGGAACAGCAGAGAACGAAACTCCTCCCACGGATACCGGCGTAGTGGTCTCCCTTCATTTCGATACAAAACTGGGAATCGCGAGCATTAGCTGTACACTGGAAGGCGCTGAAACCTTCGTGGCGAATTTTTCTGAGTGCAATGATCAAATCCAGGATGTTAAGGCAAATTAATTCGGCATGGTTAAAACTTGAGGTCAGAACGTCTCCCGAATTGGAGCTTTGGAAACAGAGCGCCCGTAGTATTTTGGTAAGCGCGGTAGTCCTCCGCAAACGCTGTCGACAAGAAGTTTTTTTCTTCGCTTGTGTAGGCTCGGTAGTAGATAAAAGCCATCAGTAGAAACATCGCAAAGAATACTGAGTCTAACGAAAATAGCGAAACGCTAAAGTAGCACAACAGATAAGAGGTATAAAACGGATGCCTTAACCACTTGTAAGGGCCGCTTCGCTCTAAGTGTTTGGGCTGTTCTTTGTTAAAGACGATAGCAAAATC
>CAZDFM010000683.1:0-1815 GCA_964504465.1 uncultured Pseudobdellovibrionaceae bacterium
GAAAACTTAGAGCTTGTTCTGAACCTCTATATTCAAAACCAGTAGTTTCTTGCAGGCCCGATAATTCAAAATACTATTTAAAGACTCATTTAAAACGCGCATCCAAATGGGGCAGTTTAAATCGCTTAAATGCCAGAAAACTGGCTGACTTGAGCCGCACAAGTCCCGGTCGCTTCGAATTCAACACCCTTAAAGATTTTAGCTTTAAAGAACTCATACTTTTCTGGACTGATATCGCGGAGACGTGCTGGAGCAAATCGATAAAGCGCACCACATTCAGCAAAATCTTCGGTCGGAGAACTCTCTCCGTAATAAGAGCAGGACTTACTGCGATCCCCCATCTTCCAATAGCCGCCCTCGACTTTCCAGTCACTTAACTTAGTCCAAGCGTCGGTACGGCTATAGAACCCACCTTTGTCATACATATGAACAAACTCATGAAACAAAACATATACGCGATCATAAAAGTCGGGCGAGTCTTGCCAGATATCATAAAGATAAATATTTACGTCTGCGTAGAACTCTCTGTTGATGGTCCCTACATAAGTTTCAGCCGCCGTCTGTGCGCCGCCTGCATTAAATCTTTCGCCCCTATTGTAAGGCGCAATAATCACGTTCTGAGAAAGCGCCTGAAAGCTGGGGTAATAATCGTTCTTAGACAAAGGTAAAAGATTTTTCGGTAACGTGCCGATCGCGAACAAAACGCTTTCTAGATTTGCGTTTGACTTAAAACTCGCAAGGCGACTTTCATCTGCAAATTCAGAAATTAAGAATCCGAAGTTTTGCTTAAAATAAAGTCTCGCGCCGTAACTGTCAGAAAAAACGGCCTCACCAACGCAGGCGACAGTGTCGCAGTTTGAAGGGATTTGACTATAAATGACTTTGTCTTTTTGAGGGGTCATTGATCCCGAATAAGGAGTGACATTTTTGTACTCAAAAACCAAAGCGCCTAAAAGATCCAATAAATCTTTATTCTGACGATTGAGTTCGATTGAAGACTGAACTCCTCCGCGCTCAGAGGTGACAAATTTTCGGTTGGCCAACGACCCTTGGCGTGCTTTTGTATCCGCCCAAGCGTTGAATTCTGCAAGCGATGGAACATCTGGGAGACAAACCGAGTCTGCGACTTCGGTGCCATAGAGCGCCGAAAAAGAAACAGGACGCACTCCATCCTTATCAAACGGACCGGTTAATTTACCATAACCAAAACCTTCTGGCGCTGGAGGACTGTCATCCCCTCCCCCACAGGCAGTTAAAGTCGAGAAGGCGACGAGTAAGGCGAGCAAGTTTTTTATTTTCATAGGTGCAGTAGATCACGGAAGAAAAAAGGCGCAACGGATTTTTAAAATATTTTAAGCCGGGCCACGAAGAAATTCGTGAGGCCCTCCGCTTGAGACGCAAACTTTCGATACTAGTTTGACACAGAACAATAAGCCATAATTTAATGTTATTTTTAGTATGTGTTTTTCTTTACAAATTTTTTAAACAGGCCATAGATTATCTCCGCCCACCTTTTAGATAAATTTAACAAGTCGCAAGTAATGAATATCCGGCACATTCTACCGTGCCGGCCAACGAGGAGTAGCAGCTGTGGCTGTAACAAAATGTCAAACAGGTGTCCCAGGCTTAGATGAAATCTTAAACGGAGGGCTTCCAAGAAACCATCTCTACTTATTGCAAGGTAAACCCGGTACCGGAAAAACCACTCTCGCCTTACAGTTTTTAATTGAAGGCGTAAAACGAGACGAAAAATCCCTCTATATCACCTTCTCAGAAACCCAAGTCGAACTCGAAGCCGTAGCCGAGTCCCATGGT
>CAZDFM010000684.1:0-1805 GCA_964504465.1 uncultured Pseudobdellovibrionaceae bacterium
GAGTAAAAATAGACCACGGCTTGTCTCCAAAGCGACGCACAAAAAACGGAGTTCCAAGCTCAATGATTAAATGTTCAGGCTTGTGCCAAGCAATATAGGTTTCAGTTGTTGAGCCCTCTTCGCTTAAAAGCTCGACCTTTTTGAATCTGACGAATGCGTGCATTTTATGGATGTCTCGGCTAACAGATTTTGCGAGTTCTTGAAATTTTCTTACGTCTTTATCGACGCTCACTTTTAAGAGGTGAGGGTTTTCATGATGGAGCCGGTATAAAAGTCTGTAAAGCAGGCTCCACTTTTCGTCATAGCGAGCGCAAGCGACCGACTCGGCCATTTTTAAGAATTCGCGACTCACTTTGACCTCATGAGTAACCTTAGCGTCGAGTAATTCGGTTGTAAAAAAAGACTCTTGCGCCTTTTGCCAATAGGCTTTTTCGGGACTCACACCTTGTTGAAGAAACTTTCGGGCCTCTTCGCGCCATTCGATAAAATTCAGATTTCACCTGTTTTGGCGGTGAGGGCCGCATCGAATAAGGATAACTGAACCGCCGCGGGTTTTATGCGGTCTCGCAGTTGAAGCGAATCCAGTCGGTAAACATCGGGGTTGTGGTCGGCGGTCACGACAAAGTGTTTGGTTTTTTTAATTGAAACTTTGAGTTTTGCTAAATCGAGTAGACGAAGACTGTGATAGGGACGCATTAAAATTATGCGCTCGACGTTTCGTACCCCTAAGCCTGGTACGCGCAAAAGCTGCTCACGACTGGCTTTGTTAATATCCACCGGAAAATATTCTCGATGCGAAAGAGCCCAAGCCGTCTTGGGATCGAGTTCTAAATCTAAATTGGGCGTTTGCTCATTCACAAGTTCATTGGCATTAAAATTATAAAACCTCAAAAGCCAATCCGCTTGGTAAAGCCGATTTTCTCTAAGAAGTTCGGGCTGTTTTTGCGGAAGCAAAACGTCTGCATGAGGAATGGGGCTGTAGGCCGAATAGTAAACCCGTTTTAGATTGTAGCTGTTATATAATTTTTCAGAGGAGTTTAAGATCAGCGAATCTGAACTCGGGGTGGCACCCACAATCATCTGTGTCGTCTGACCGGCGGGGGCAAACTTTGGTACTCGATGAGGATTCTTTTTCTGTTCTGTTTTAGTTTCAGTTACCTTTTCAGCAATCTGCCCCATTGATTCTTTTGCGGCTTGCAAAGTTTTTGCGGGCGCAAGTAAATCGAGGTCCGCCTGAACCGGCATTTCTATATTTGCACTAATTCTGTCGGCCCATTTTCCAGCCTCAAGCACCAGCTCTTCACTTGCACCGGCGACCACTTTTAAATGAATGTAACCTTGAAAACGATGTGTCTCGCGCAGAGTGCGCGCGACGCGAATCAGTTGCTCCATTGTGGCGTCGGAGCTTTGGATAATTCCTGAACTTAAAAAAAGCCCTTCAATATAATTGCGCCGGTAAAATTCAAGGGTCAGCCAAACTATCTCTTCGGGCGAAAACTTCGCGCGCTTTACATCGCTTGAAACTCTGTTGATACAAAACTTGCAGTCGTAAATGCAAAAGTTCGTCATGAGGATTTTGAGCAAACTAATGCAGCGGCCATCGGGAGTGTAGGAGTGGCAAATTCCCATTCCTTCTACGTTTCCCATTCCGCCAGCGTCTCTTTTTCTTTTAGAGCCGCTACTCGAGCAGGAGGCATCATATTTTGCGGCATCTGCCAATATGGCCAATTTCTTCTTTAAGGTGCTCGTGTCTAAAGTCCCCATAGACTTACACTTAACTTACACCCATGTTGAAGTCTATAAAT
>CAZDFM010000685.1:0-1804 GCA_964504465.1 uncultured Pseudobdellovibrionaceae bacterium
TTTCCCCTCGGTTTCCGAAATTTCTATCTCCCAAGGACTGAAAAATTGCCTCAAATCCGTGGCATAGGAATTGGAAGTATTCACACTGGCTGACCTTACTTGCATAAGGAATTTCAGATACTTAGATGTACAGTCGGCCAAGAATTGTCTGTTTGTGTGTGACGCTTTTGAGTTCAGCATGTGATTTAGAATAACTTCATCTTGCTCTGCAAAAAAGTCTTGCTTACAAAGACAGCATCTGATAGAACGGTGTGTCAATGCTGCAGGACGTTATATTTTAGGAAGCACTCTTCCAGCAGTATTTGGAAGTTGGGAATTTAAGAAACGAATCCATCATAAGGGGTTGTACGTATGTCAGGAATGGATAAAACACCATTTTTTCCGCCCGGGGAAAACACAAGCTTGCCAGGATCAGCACAGAACAAAATGATCGAAAACAAGCGAATCATCTATAAGTCGGAAGTAATGCGCCAACTTATGCGCATGGTTGACCGTGTAGCTCCGTCGAATGCAACAGTCTTGGTTCTTGGTGAATCAGGTACTGGTAAAGAACTTATTGCTCACGCCATTCACGAGCGTAGCAACCGTCGCACAAAGCCGTTTGTAGCTATTAACTGCGGTGCTTTAAGAGAAACTCTGCTTGAGAGCGAGCTTTTCGGTCATGAAAAAGGCGCTTTCACTGGAGCTTACAACCGCAAGATCGGTTTAGCTGAAGTAGCTAACGGTGGAACTCTCTTTCTCGACGAAATCGGCGAAATGAGCCCAGGCATCCAAGCTAAGCTTTTGCGCTTCCTTCAAGAAGGCGAAATCTTCCGCGTAGGTGGCAAAGAGCCCATTAAAGTTGATATCCGTTTAATCTCTGCAACTAACAAAGAGTTAGATAAAGAAGTTTTAAAAGGAAATTTCAGAGAAGATCTATTTTATCGTATCAACACGATCATGGTTCATTCTCCACCTCTTCGTCGTCGTAAAGAAGACATCCCTTCATTGGTTGAGTACTTCTTGTCGACTGGAACTTCTAGCTACCTCAACCGTGGTCGCCAGATGTCAGAAGAGTCTATGAAGATCCTTATGCGCTACGAGTGGCCGGGCAACATCCGTGAGCTACAAAACGTATGCGAAAGACTTCAAATTTTGTCTGAAGGTCACGTAATTATGCCAGGAGATTTGCCTGAGCATATTAAAAATCCTGATCACAAAATCGTAACTGATGATTATGATCCTACTCGTACACTTCACGAGCTAGAAAAGCGCTACATCTTGAAAGCTTTGAATTACTTCGAAGGTAACAAGACTCAAGCGGCTAACGCTCTTGGAATCACGATTAAGACTCTTTATAACAAATTGCACGAATACGGTGAGTTCGAAAAATACGCCGTTCACGCAAAATCTAAATCAGGCGTTTAATCAAACCACTGATTCAGAAATGAAAAAAGGGACCTCGCGGTCCCTTTTTTTTTTGCAAAAACTCAGATGCTAAAGATTAGAAGTAACCTTCATCATCATCTTCGTTTGCTTCTTCATCAGTCTCTTCATCTTCGTCAAAATTATCAAGATCGTCTGCGAAATCTTCAGCCGGATCTAGAGTCTCTTCCATGCCACCGAAAGCTTCTTTAGACTTTCCAGCGTCTGGAGATTCTTTAACTTTGAACGGGTTAGAGGCTATAGCTGTTCCAGCAGTTCCTGCCGCGATTTCCTCGATAGAGGGAACTTTAGGCTTTCCTGACTTTGGCTTAGTGTCAGCTTTAGGAGCTGAAGTTTTTGTAGTCGCTTTTTTAGCTGTCGCTTTAGGAGCGGCTTTTTT
>CAZDFM010000686.1:0-1799 GCA_964504465.1 uncultured Pseudobdellovibrionaceae bacterium
ATCAGGAGCACCAACCAGGAGCTGGATACTGCCTGAAATACTTGCGAGTGGGTTTCTTATTTCATGTGCTATACCAGCAGCTAATTGCCCAACAGCTGCAAGTTTTTCTTTTTGTCGCAGTTGCCGCTCGAGCTTTTTGATGTCGGTCATATCTTGAAGAATGAGCAAGTAACCCTGATCACTGTCCTCATCTCTTAACGGAGAAGTCACGATCTCAAGAAGGCGAGTGTTACCGTCGATCTCCCAGGTAAGCTCTTCTCGCAATGGACGATCGCTGTTAGAAAAGTCGAACTGGTTAATCGTCTGATAAGTTTCTGGCAGCACGTTCGCAAGACTTCGACCTTTGAGCTTATCTTCTTTGAGGATTGTACCCGCCTGAGGATTAGCAAATTCGATAATGCCCTTTGGCGATACCGTAATCATACCTGATGGAATATTTCGAATGATAAGGTCATTGAGGTTAGACAGAATCTCAATTTTTTTAGTCGACTCTTCGAGACGCATCCCCATAAAGTCGATCTGTTCGCTAAAGGTTCCACTCAGACCCGCTACCGCAAAAAATGCGATTACGTTTAAGCCTAAAGAAAAATAAATTCCTTCGCCGCCGACGTAGGGGTTCAATGCTAAAAGCCAAGCGTAAAGACCACCCACCCAAAGTGCCATTAGAATCGCACCTTTTCGCCCGTACACTAAGCCCGTTAAGAGAATGGTCACAAAATAAAGAAACACAAACAAGGACTGATTTACGCCCGTGTAATTTAAAAGTCCCGTGACCAGTAGGGCGTCCATAGCTAGCAATGCTGCCGTCGACCAAGGTTTGCGCTCTAAGAATGTAAATGAAACCAAAAATATGCTGTTAAAGATGAAACCCAAAAGTAGAACAACATAGACCGGCAACCAAACATCAAAATTTATAAACTGCTTTTGAAAAATCTGAAATGAAAGTGTCATGATCAGCACTACGACAAGCAGTGCTGTTCTTAGACTATGAATGATAAAAAGATTTTTGCGGCGGCGCTCTTCGCGTCCTTCGCTTACGATTCTTAAATGCGGTGAATAGGATAGGGACTTCATTCTACTGCTCCCGCCATTGTGAAGATCGGTAGGTACATGGCGATTACAATGACCGCAATAATTCCACCCAAGAAGACCATTAATAAAGGTTCAACTAGACTCGTTAATGCATCAGCTGTTGCCTCAACTTCGTCTTCGTAAAAATCTGCAATTTTACCCAACATGATATCTAAATTACCCGTCGATTCTCCAACGCTGATCATCTGTAAAACCATATTGGGAAAGAACTTACTTTCACGCAAGGGCTCAACCAAATTTTTTCCTTTTGCGACCGAGTCTTTGGCTTTGATCATAGCTCGTTCAATAACCCAATTGCCGGTAACACTCGCTGAAATGTCCATAGCATCAATGATTCTCACACCCGCACCCAATAGAGTCGAAAGTGTTCTCGCCATTCGGGCAATTGACCCTTTTTGAATTAAACCGCCAAATAAAGGCACATGAATGAGAAGTTCATCCATGGTCTTTCTTCCATCATCCGTTTTATAATAAAACTTAAACGCATAAGGGATTGCGACCATCACTCCTATAATCATCCACCAGTAATTTACAAACATATGGCTTAAATCGACTACCATTTGCGTAAGTGCTGGTAGCTCTTGCCCCGATTCTTTAAACATCTGAACAAAACTTGGAATCACAAAAATCATAATCCCTGCGATAACTACAAACGCCACCACAATAATCGCCGCCGGATACCAATACATACGCGCATCTAAGACTAA
>CAZDFM010000687.1:0-1787 GCA_964504465.1 uncultured Pseudobdellovibrionaceae bacterium
CCCTCGTTGGGATCAGAATTTATGCCTTCGAGCTCGAACAAAAGCCCCCAAGTTCTCTTCACCTCGACTGGAGAAGCGAAACTTTTTGGAATCACCGACGACGGCCAAGTCATGATCTATAACATGCGATCGGGCCAATTGATCCGAAAATGGAAGGTTCCCATTCCTCGCCGAACTCACATCTACCATCATGTGCTCGCCAATTTAGAAAATGATGAACTTGTTATCTCTGTTTCCATCAAGGTTTGGCATGGAAACGAACGAGCAAAGCTCTTTTATTTTTTTCATGAAGACAAAGATCACGTCGTTGGATCAGAAGAGTTTAACGAACGGAGTGAAGGCTTAGGATGGTCGAACATAAATGGCAAATCGGCCTACTTGGTTCAAGAAAATAATACGAAGATTCATGTGCTCAGGCCATTTTCCTCTGTGCCAGCGGCAGCTCGGCGGACTTTGGGCCTTCATCGCCTACTTTCTTGGGTGATAAAAATTCCTGATTTTATTGTCTCGGATCGCAATCCGTTGCCATTAAATTACACTCAACATTGCCATGCCCAAGCGACTTGGACGGTGCGTGCAGGCGACCGGTTTTTGCTTTTGTGTATAAGCGATTCGTCTTTATTCGTGCATCAACTCAATCATGATTTCAAAATTCTAAGTTCAGAGAGCCATCCCATTCCACCACAGCGATTCCGCAACGTTTCATGGCTTTTTGACGACATGACGAACAGCCTTTTTATGTCGAGCACAGACGACAACTCGCTCCTCGTTTTCGAAGTTTCTAGTGCTGGCGCGAATGTCGTGTACCGCAATGTAAATTACCGCGGGCTATCGGCTTCTCCTATTTATAAAAGTCAACTCGGCAACGTTTCGCTCAACTTGCTTCACACTCAACCTGGTTACGAGTCGCTGCAAGTTCTGCAAATCACGAACAAACAGGGGCGACTATGAAAGCCCTGATGTCGGCGCTGCTGTTCGCTTTATTCTTTGGCTTTTCACTCACGTCGGCGATGGAGCTTAATAGGTCTTGCGAGGCCGAGCTGCTTTCCCCTGTAGCTAACTACCAACAATTGTTGCAGCTTGGTCTTGAAAATCGAGATATTTCATTGGTCTCACTTCAAAATGTTAATGAAGGTGGCCTGAATCCTTTGCGCTCTGGCCTTACCGCCAATCAAAAAGTTTTAAAGTCCGCTATTGATCGCGTCCTGTTAAAATTTGGTCCACAGGAAAAGTCACAAGCTCTGACCATCATTCGAAAACTAACGGGAGAGACCAGCCAACGGCATAAAGAGAAAAATCAGGCCGCTGAGGAAGTCGCGTCAACTATCAGGCCTCGCCTTCTTATGGAAAGCCAAAGAAGTGCCACTTCCGAGCTAAGCTTTTATGAGTTCCAAAGCCATTCGCTACCCGACGGTGGCTCGGTGGTGGCGGCCATTAACGTCTACGACTTTTCTGGGTTCTTATTGGATTCAAGATCTCCTAACCAGGCCCGAGAAATCCCTCCACTGCGGACCTCCGGCAGTCGACATACAAGGAGTTTTTTAAAAGCCCGTTCAGATGAGTTCGCCTTTCTGTCGCGCGCCAATCAATTTGTGTTTTCCTGGATCGATGTCCGACAACAAAAAGTCCATCTTTACGATTTTTTAACCCAAGAAAAAGCGACATTCGCCATGGACGAAGTTACCGATAGGTTTCAGTTAAAGCAAAGTCCCACAGGCGAGACTTTTCTTTTAGCCTCGACCTCTCAAACCACAACTGTTTACAAAGTCACTGATCTGACGCTGACA
>CAZDFM010000688.1:0-1779 GCA_964504465.1 uncultured Pseudobdellovibrionaceae bacterium
CCCATGCAGCGCAAAAAAACAACGAACGGATTTTATCTCTTATAAAGCGACGGAGTCTCTTGGACTGTCTAAGGCTCTTAACTCGCGGGTAAGTGACTCGTTTTTTGGCAAAAAAAAAGCTGGTGTTTTGAGCACCAGCTTTTACGAATTTCAAATTTAAAAAAGCAGAGATCTACTGAACAACCTTCACGCTTACAGCACATGGACCTTTACGTCCTTCGCCAACTTCAAATTCAACTTTATCGCCATCGCGTGGTTCGTTGCCTTGGATTTCAGAAACGTGGAAGAAAAGGTCATCGCCTTTTTCCGGTGTGATAAATCCAAAACCTTTGCCTGCATTAAAAAACTTTACTGTACCCTTGCTCATTAAAACCTCTTACTTATGTGTTTTTGTATCCGCAGAGGGTACCACACTTTCTCAAAAAGCATTGCTTTTTATTGTCCGATTAAGAAAACAGTCGAAAAAGCCTTCGGATTGTCAAGGCGAAGCTCGGAAGTCTAGGATATCTGTAGGTATTTTCCATAACCGAAAAAGCTAAAAGTGTATAAAGCTATACAGAAACGCAATCATATTAACGATATTTAAACCACGTGTATCCCCTAAACTAAGTGTTCACCAACCAGGCGTCGGCACTTAGCTCGGCGTCTCTTCACGGAGGATATACTTATGTTAAAAGTTTTGATGGCGACCCTATTCGGCTTACAGATGGCCTTAATTGCCCCTGAAAAGGCCCAAGCGCAAATGCTCAGCACGCATGAGGTGGTCCAATCCACTGATTCACTCTCTTCGCAAATCTTGGCAGAGCTCGACAAAACAGAGGTAAAGGCCGAACTCGGTGAATGGGGTCTTGACGTCAACGAAGCCAAACTACGAATCGCGGGCATGTCGGATTCTGAACTGAATGAACTTATCAACGGGAGCCAGCCGCATGCAGGCGGAGACGTGATCGTCATTAGTCTCACTACAATCTTACTAGTGGTGATTATTATCTTACTGATCGATTAAGCGAGAATACTTTTGATAAAAAACTATGCTGCCACACTTTCAACTCTGCTTTTATTTTTCGGCCTCGCAGGTTGCGCCACTGCTGGGCCTAAAAACTTAACCGAAAGTCTCTCTAGGACCGAGGCTGCTCCCCCACTCGTGATGAACCAGGTCGACTTTATGTATTACAAAGAGGGCGACCGCCAATGCGGTCCCGCCTCGCTTGGAATGATGGTTCGAAAGTTTAAACCCGATATTGAGCTTGAGACATTGCACTCGATGACCTTTAGCCCGCACGCGGATGGAAGTTTTAAGCCCGATATGATCTCGGCCGCAAGAAGACTTGGCTTTGCAACCTATCCCGTGACAAGCATCGAGAAGATGTTTGAGTTTTCAGCCCGAGCTTATCCGATTTTGGTTTTTCAAAACTTAGGCTTAAGCTGGGCACCGCAGTGGCATTACGCGGTTCTTGTGGGCTATGACCAACCTACAAACCAGGTGTTTATTCACAGTGGCGAGTACGCCTACCAGCGCATGCGCTTTAAGCGCTTTAAACATAGCTGGATGAGGGGTGGAAAGTGGAGCTACATCATAACCAGGCCCGAAGATTTGCCGCCAGAGGCAAGCTTTAACGAGGCTTTAGAGAACGCCGTGGTACTTGAGCGCCTCGAGCGCAAAGATCAGGCGCTCAAATTGTATCAGCAAATGTCACTTCGCTGGACCGACCGCTACGAAACAGACGTGGGCCTTGCAAATATGTACGCCGAAGAAAATAAGCAAAAAGCCATCGAATA
>CAZDFM010000689.1:0-1779 GCA_964504465.1 uncultured Pseudobdellovibrionaceae bacterium
GCTCATGCTCGCGAACTCGAAAAACAAAAGGGTTTAGTTTTTGTTCATCCTTACGAAGACGACATGGTGATCGCAGGGCAAGGAACAATTGGTCTCGAAATTTTTGAAGCGATCCCGGATATCGATTCTGTCATCGTCCCTATTGGTGGCGGTGGAATCATCAGTGGAATCGCGACGGCGATTAAGGCTCTTAACCCAAACTGCAAAGTGTACGGGGCCGTGGCTGAGAACAATCCTGGAATGTACAATTTGTTTCACGGCAAACCTCACAATCCGACCGAACGTAAACCAACAATGGCTGATGGCTTGGCAGTGAAGATTCCAAGTAAACCGATGCTCGACAACTACATCAAAAAATTAGTCGACGATGTCGTGACTGTCACTGAGGACGAAATTGCCGAAGCCATGGTGTTCTTGTTAGAGCGCGCAAAAAGCGTGGTTGAAGGCTCGGGCGCAGTTGGTTTAGCGGCCGCAGTTAAAATGAAAGACTCTTGGGAACTCGGTAAAAAAACCTGCGTCGTATTATGCGGCGGCAATATAGATCTCAATGCGATTTCAAAAGTGATCGAAAGAGGACTTGCAAAAAAAGGCCGCCTAGTTCGAATCGCGGTCATCGTAACGGATAAACCGGGGACACTTCAAAAACTAACCGGAATTTTAGCCTCTCAAAATGCCAACGTTCTTCAAGTAGAACATGACCGCCTTAAAGCTCATCTTGAAATCAGTGAAGCTCAGATTGAGTTCTTACTTGAGACTCGCGACGAAGAACATATTGTAAAAATCCAAAACGCTTTACGTGAAGCAGGCATTCGCCTCGCCTAAAAGGTGCCATGCCTAACCGCGACTAATCTTTACACCTACCTTGGGGCCTGGGTCGTTTTGCCCGGCACGGCTCTTTCAATAGAAAGACAGCAGAGATAATACCCAGCCGAGAACGGCTCTTTAGGCCGCTTTCAGGGGCTTAAGATGTCTATCTTTTAGACGTCTGGGTGCGCTTTTTGATGAGGAGCTGTACGAGTGAAATTAGCCTTTTTGACCCTTCTCTGGCTGAGTCTTTTTGCTTTGCCTGTAAATTCGGCTCAAATTGAAGTTACTTGTCACACTCTTGTTCCAAGCTCAGTTCGAATCGACAAAGCTCTTGATTCTGCAGCAGAGCTTGAAGTCTTTCTAAGACAAGAGCTTGGTCACGAAGCAAACCCAACTCGTCTGGAGATCCTTTCCAACTCTCTTGTAAAGCTTGAGCTGTTGATTTCTAGGCTTTTAGATTTTTCTATTTCCCCACGCGGAAATCTCAATGGTCTGCTCTATCAGTTAAACCAGCTCGAAGAACGTTCTCGCACTCAGGCTTTAACTGATACTTTGATTCGCGAAGGAGGCACCAGTCTTCCTGAACAAGAAGTCTATGGAGTGCAATTTGAGTTTACGAAAAAAGCGGCCAAAGATTTTGATAATTTGCAGCCCTATCTGCAAAAGAAGTGCAATGAGTTCACCGATGAACTTAAAACCGTAGATGATGCCCGCCACGTTGGGGCCCTTTGGGCACTTGAGAAGCTCAGCTCTTCGCAAGATTTTGGGAGCGAAACCTATTCCATAAGGCTCAATCAAGGTTACCGAGTCGTGTTTACCATCGAAGACGATCATTCGGTAATCATTCAAAGAATCTCAAAAACTCTGACTCATAACAATTAAGTCTATTTGCCATATTAAATCCATCAAATTTCAATAATGCTTTGCCTCTCGCGCTTTGTAAGCTCATGCTTTTAAAGAAAGCGAGGGCTT
>CAZDFM010000690.1:0-1761 GCA_964504465.1 uncultured Pseudobdellovibrionaceae bacterium
CCAGTTTGTTGCCCAAAGTGATCGAACTCGAAAGTGATCGATTGGCTTCGTTGAAGCTTAATCAAGAAGCCTAGTTTTCATCTAGGTCCTTAAGCGGCCAACAAAATAAAAGACGTGCGCCTCGGATAATTTCCGGGGCGTTGTCGTTTTCATAGGCTCGTTTTTCGAAACACGGCAGAAACATGCCCGCGCCAGAATCATCACCCACCTGCGCATTAGGCTCCTGTTCTCTGCAAATGCCTCTCAGTTGATCTTTCTATGGACTTGGAGCGGTAGGTGTCTGGAAAGAAGTGACTGCAAGTGAATTATGCAGCCTTCTTGTCGGCTAACTTCTTGATTGGATTAAGTGTCACAAAAGGAACACTGTCCCAGCCTCTTGGAGTCTTACCAATCCAACGATTAGGGTTTTTCAAGAAGGCATCCTGGTAAACTTGTTTTCGCTTTTTAAGAATGGTGTCGTCTTGGCCGTTATGACGACACTCCGGCGTAACAAACCCAATGCCACTATGCAGATGCTCCGTATTGTACCATTTAACGAAATCTTCGACCCAAAGCTCAGCTTGTTTTACATTCTCAAATGGTTTCCGGGGATAAAATGGTCGGTACTTTAGAGTCTTAAATAATGATTCGGAGAACGCGTTATCATCGCTTACAGATGGCCTGCTAAACGACGGCAGTACGCCAAGGCGCCGTAAGGTTGCTAACATAGTTCCAGCCTTCATTGGTCCACCGTTGTCCGAATGAATAAATAGCTGTTTCTTTTTTACCTTTTCCCTAAAACACGCTTTTTTGATCATTGCGGAAGAAACTTCAGCACTTTCGTAGGGCGCAACCCGCCAAGCAATAATTTTACGGCTGTAAATATCGATTACGATGTAAAGATAATAAAAAATTCCAAGCACCGAAGATTTTAAATACGTAATGTCCCAGCTCCAAACCTGATTGGGGCCAACGGCCGTTAATTCTTTTGGCTTTGAGTGACGCGGCGGTGAGACAGAGTTGCGATGAGCTAGCAATTTGTTTTCGCGTAGTACCCGATAAAAAGTCGTCTCTGATGCAATGTAAATGCCCCGATCAGCAAGGATTGGAACGATCTGCTTTGGATGCTTGTCCCTAAACTCAGGAGAACAGGATATTTCAATGATCCGTTTTCGCTCCATTTCACTGAGTTTATTGTAAACTCGATTGGGTCCACGTCTACGATCTCCAGAAGTGCTTTTGCGCCATCTAAAATAGCACATGGAATGTATCGAAAATGCTTCGCACGCTTGCTTTACTCGGCAACCGTTTGCTTTCGCTTCGTCGATGAGCTCAATGCACCTTCTTCTGTCGTCGTCTCGGATCTTTCTTCCTCGCGGTCCGCCCAGATCAAATCGGCTTTTTTTTTAAGAGCAAGCAAAGCCGTTGCTTCTCTTAAGGCTTTATCTTTTAGCTTTAACTCTTTTTGAAGCTCACGAACTTTTTGGAGCAACACCGATTCTTTGGCGTTCGTTTTGTTTAGTTTTTTATTGCGGCTCACTTGATGCAAAACCTCCTCTTTCCATTGATCAAGGTGGCAGTGATACAAGCCGTTCTTTCTTAAATAAAGCCCAAGCTCTTCATCCCGCATTGTTCTGGTTTCAATGAGCGTTCTCATCTTGGCTGCTAGGCTCCATTCCTGGGGTTTCGCAGAGCGTCTCTCTAAGCCAGCGGCCTCCATTGAGTATTCCTTCATCCATCTAAAAGCCGTAGCCCGAGATACCTCGTACTCCTTGGCAATCT
>CAZDFM010000691.1:0-1754 GCA_964504465.1 uncultured Pseudobdellovibrionaceae bacterium
AGATCTTAAGACCTGGCAGAAACTTTGGCTCCAGACTGCGGGCATAAACACAATCCTTGCTGAATACAGCTGTGATCAGGGCAAAATCTTGGATTTTCATTTACTTCAAACTGCCCCAGAAGAGCATTCTTACATTCGTCCCCATTCACTTGAGTTAGGTTTTTTAAATAAAGAAGAAGGCGTTCTTAAAACAACTTCGACACTCAAGACTGAAATCGACTCCGAAAAGATTCGTGTGCCGGGCGCCGTAGGTAAAGTCTGCCCCGAAGCAGTTTACTCCAACTACAACGACCATGGCTATTTTAAGGCGGCGCTTGATTCAAAAAGTCTCAGCACCGTTAAAACTTCTCTTAATGAAATCAACGATCCTCAGTTAAGACTTCTTTTTTGGACAAGCCTCTGGGATATGATGCGCGACGCGAAGTTAAGCTACCAAAGCTTAGGAGAGCTTGCGCTGAAAAACTTAGAAACTGAAACTGATGAATTCGTCGTTGAAAGAGTCTTGCGGTACGTTCAAGGGCGCGATGATTTTTCGCCGAGTGTTTTATTTTATTATGCTTATTCAACTCAAAAAAATGTTACGACTGAACGAGTAGAGTTTCAAAGAAAATGGGCGGACTTGCTTTGGCGAAGACTTGAGTCAGCACCCGCTGGATCCGAAAACCAAAAACAGTTCTTTGCTGCTTTTACTCTTGCCGCGACCGAAGAAAAACATCTGAATCAGTTAAAACGTTTGCTCGATGGCACTCAAACTTTTGAAGGTTTTGTTGTGGACCAAGACAAACGGTGGGAATTGTTAACTCAACTTTCAGAATATAAATTTCCGGGCGTAGAGCGTTTGATTGAACTTGAATTAAAAAAAGATCCCTCATCTATGGGACAACAGGCTGCAATGGCCGCGAGAGCTGCCTTTCCAGATTGGAATGCCAAAAAAATCTGGATCGATGAGTTTAAAAAAGCAGATTCGGCTTACAGTTTAAGTCAGCTGAGTGCAGCTTTATCTAAATTGTTTCCTCGATCACAAACTTCAATGAGAAGAAACTATGGGCCCGACTTCTACAAAGATATGCCTTTAGTTGATTCTCTACATGCGGGTCACAAAAGTGCAGAGTTCACTTTGCTTGTGCCATTTGAATGTCAGAGGAAGCCCGACCGCAAGATGAAGAGCTATATTAAAAACCATCCAGAATTTAAACCTTTGGTGCTCAAGGTTTTAAGAGTCTACCAACAAGAAGCCGAACTTTGCGGAAAAATCACCGCTTTAAATTCGGCCTCTTAACTCGATCAAACAAAATCGTTCTTATTCGCCTTTGTACCAGCAGGCTGGTCTCACAGTAAGTTTGCTGTGCCCTGCGGTCTCGCTACAAACTCCAACCGAAGGGTTAGACTGACTCACGCGTTCTGTATAAGTAACCGGACAAAAGGAACCCGCACGGTAGGTGTCAAAACGGCATTGTGTATGAGGATGAAAATTAAAAGAACTCGAAACCGCAGACGTGTTAATCATTTCGAAGCCCGCAGTATTTGTGATCCCTTGCATCTCTGCGAGGCTTGCGAAAACTTTTGCGACGTCCATTCCAGCTTGAATTGAACGAACGCAGATTGCCGCCTCATTTTCGGTGGTGAACTGACGGCTGCAGTAGTCTCGTAAACTGGCCGGAACTTCTAAATCTTTAACTATACTGCTGTTGGGTTCATTGCGAAACATCCGGCGCATACATTTAAGAGTCGCAAAATAATCAGATTGACCCTCG
>CAZDFM010000692.1:0-1744 GCA_964504465.1 uncultured Pseudobdellovibrionaceae bacterium
AATGTTGCTAAGTCAGTAGCTAATACCGTCGTATCTAACAATACACAGCTGACTACACTTTTTGGAAGTTGTGCCACTGCGGCGACCCCAGGTGCAACGTGCATTGATACTTATTTAAATTCGACTGCAAAACGAATTTTCCGTAGGCCCTTAACTACAGAAGAAATCAGTTTTGCAAAACAAATCGCGACCCGAGGTGGGGACTATAAGACCAACTTAAAAGCGGTCTTATCTTTCCATTTGCAACATCCGGCATTCTTATGGAGACTCGAACTAGGAAAATCTAGCCAGTCTTCAACGACCTTACTCGCCCTTACTCCGCATGAAGTGGCAACTCGTATTTCGTATATGACCACTGATTCGACACCTGATGCGACTTTGATGGCCGCGGCTGATGCAAACCAATTAAGTACGACGGCCCAGCTTCAAACTCAAGTGCGGCGCTTACTCTTGACGCCTCGAGGACGCGAAAAACTGAAAAAGAACATTATGCGCTGGTCACTTTCAGACCGCGCCGAAGACCCATCTAGTTTGCCTGCCGAGTTAAGGCAAGGTGTTGATTTGAATGGACTCAAGCAAGCCATGGTTGATGAGGCTGCAACATTTATTGAGCAAATGGTTTATTCGCAAAATGCGAGTTATAGAACTTTACTTACTTCTAGAGCTTCTTATGCTTCGCATGCTGGCCTTGCACAAATTTACGGACATGCTCCGGCTTCTGTGGCCTCGCCAGCTCAATTCAGCCAACGCCGCCAAGGGATTTTAATGCGAGCCCCTGCAATGGCTTGGCCGCGCACTCGTACAGGAATCATTGTGCGAGGGGTGAAATTTCAAAAGCAGGTCTTGTGTAACGAAATTCCACCTCCTTCGGCGGCTGTAGCTGATATACGCGGTGAAAATGAGTTTACAGAGGCGCAGAAATTGATGAATTCAAACCGTGACAATATCACGCATCAAACGAGTGCACCGGTTTGTATGAGTTGTCACGCAACCATCAACCCAACCGGATTTGCTTTCGAGAATTTTGATTCTTTTGGACGAATGAGAACAACTGAATCTGTGTTTGATTCAAGCGGTAACTTTGTCCGCAATGTAGGTGTCAACACCGCAAGCGATATCCCCTTAGCATCTGGTGGTACTTTGCCGGTCACGGATGCTTTTGATCTAGTCACTCATGTCGCGACCTCGGCAGAGGGAACAGCTTGTTTCTCGCGTAACGTATTTCGTTTTGTAAACGAAAAGCGTGAAGGTGACGAGGATAATTGCCAACTCGATAAAGTTCATAAGATTGTTTCAGATTCTAATAAACCAATTCTCGACGCGATGGTCGAACTGATCGCCAATGACGTCACTTTGGTTAAGAAGAAATAGGCCAAGGAAAAGGAACCAGGGGATAATATGTCAGAAAATAAAAAAGCAATCCAGAATCGACTCCTGAGCCGCCGACAGTTTTTAGTCGGAGGGGGAGCAGCACTTATGCTTCCACCACTTTTGTCCTTGATGCCCGAAAAAGTGTTGGCGCAAGTTATGGGCACTCCTCGACGCCGAGCCCTTACCTGGGTTGGTAAATACGGAATCGATCCGCAGCATCTTTATCCAGTTAATCAAACAAATCTTACCCCGCATCCAAATTCGGTCAGTGTAAACTACAAAATGCTCAATACCTTTACTGGCAATATTTCGAGGATGATCGATGCTGATTTTGTGTCGATGTATCCGTACATGAACTTACTCCAGGGCTTGT
>CAZDFM010000693.1:0-1742 GCA_964504465.1 uncultured Pseudobdellovibrionaceae bacterium
GGGTGCCTATGCACTCAGCGAAAGTGGCTCGGGCTCTGATGCTTTTGCTTTAAAATTAAAAGCTGAAGATAAAGGCGACCACTATTTATTAAATGGCCACAAACTTTGGATCACCAACGCAAAAGAAGCCTCTCTCTTTTTAGTCTTCGCAAACCTTGATCCTTCTAAAGGCTACAAAGGTATCACCGGCTTTATCGTTGAGAAATCAATGGAAGGTTTCAAAGTTGGTAAAAAAGAAGACAAACTTGGAATCCGCGCGAGCTCGACTTGTGAGTTGATTTTTGAAAACTGCAAAGTGCCAAAAGCCAATGTCTTAGGTGAAGTCGGAAAAGGTTATAAAATTGCGATTGAAACTTTAAACGAAGGCCGAATCGGAATCGGCGCCCAGATGCTGGGGATCGCCCAAGGTGCTTATGAAGCCTCTGTGAACTATGTCAAAGCTCGCGAACAATTTGGTAAAGCCATCGGGCAATTCCAAGGTGTTCAGTTTCAGATTTCAGAAATGCGTGTGCTTTTAGAAACAACTCGTCTTTTGGTTTACAATGCCGCTCGCCTAAAAGATGGTGGTCAAGACTTCGTAAAAGAAGCGGCCATGGCAAAACTTTCTGCCTCTCGAAACGCCGAACGCATTTGTTCAATGGCCGTTGATCTTTTTGGTGGAAATGGATTCACACGTGAGTATCCGATTGAAAAGTTCTTCCGTGATTCAAAAATTGGACAGATCTATGAAGGTACTAGCAATATGCAGCTTCAAACCATTGCCAAGATGGAACTTGCCGATTAATTTTTCGCTTGTTTCGGGATTTGCTTTAAGTCTGCTTTTGGCCTTGGCCCCGTCGGCTCAGGCCTTTTCACTTTTCCCAGAATTCCGAGGCATCAGCGAAGACTCAGCCGACGTCGTTGAGTCTCCTGATAAAATTAATTCGGAGTACTCTTCTGATTACCTGACATTTTTAAAGCCGTTTAGCTGGGAAAGAAGTTTTTGGGCCAATCCAAATGCCTTTGATTTATCGACTGGCTCCCTTTCTGGCGAAGAATTTCAGGTTCAAGACCGATTAAAACTTCATCAGTGGCTTGTTGAAGGTAAACTTCAATTTCGCTTTACCTACTTTGCAGAACGCGACTACGAGATTGATCAAGACCATAAAATCTTAGAGCTCGTCTATAAACCCCATCCCTTTTGGGGAGTTTCCATCTCGGGCGAGACCTCGCTTTACAAAGCTGAAGATGACCTAGGTGTAGGTTTGCTTTTTACTCCGAATGAAAAGTCCGAGCATCGCTTGTTTTACTCTTGGACCGATTTTTCTCGAAATAATCGAAACACCGAGCCGGATCGATTTTTAACTGAACCTAAACGCTACGGGGTGGTGGGTCGCCATTTTGAGGGGCCCTTTTTTGTGAGTTATGCACTTACAAATGCGCCAAGGCTTAACTGGGATCTTCCCGCCCGCGAACGCGAGTACTCGGCAAGCGACTGGCTGACTGAATTTGAAATGCAGTATGAATTTGAATCGGGTCAAACGTTGGGCGTTGATATTGCCGTAGATGAATCTTCTGAGTCTGAGATGGCGACCGGGCTTGGAACTCTCACTCCCAAGGCGATTCGTCGAAAGCGAGCTTTGTCGCGCACCGAAACCTCATGGTGGTGGCAGAGTTTTCGTCTTCGGGGAGGCTTCGCTTATTTTTACCGCGATTATGAAATCAATGGGGACCGAGTCATGTTTCGCGACACTCTCCCCTAT
>CAZDFM010000694.1:0-1741 GCA_964504465.1 uncultured Pseudobdellovibrionaceae bacterium
AATGATGTACCAGAAGTTCACTAAGATCGCTGAAAAATCGATCACCAAAACTGTGTACCAAGGAAGTGTGAGTTCCGGCGAAGCTTCGAAGACGGCTGTGATTTTTGGGATAACGAAAATAAATAATGCGCCCAACAGGCCGAATGTAAAAATCAACATGAGGACTGGATACATCATCGCGGAGCGGACTTTAGCCACTAGCGCAGATTGTGATTCTGTAAACTCAGTTAGACGCATTAAAATTACGTGCAGAGTACCTGAGGCTTCTCCGGCTTCACACATAGAGACATAGATTTTATCAAAGATCTTAGGATAACGTTGAAGCCCCTTGTGAAACGAGCCTCCTTCGTTAACGCTATTTTTAATTTCAGCGACCACGTCTGAAAGCATAGGATTTTCAATTTGCTCCGCAAGTGCCGACAAAGCCTCAACCAGTGGGATATTTGCTTTCATGAGAGTTGAAAGCTGACGGGTCATCATTGAAAGCTCTTCGACTTTCACCGCTTTGTGAGCAGCACCCCGTTTACCTTTGGATTTTTTTTGCGCAGCTCGGGTTTTGTCTTTTATATCGACAACGAAAATGCCATCTTTTTTAAGCTTGAGTTTGGCCGTGCGGACGTTGTCAGAATCCAGTGTTCCGCGGACGTTTTTTCCGGCTTTGGTGAGACCTTTGTACTCAAAAACAGGCATTTAAAATTACGCGTCAACCTGGGTATTGGTTAACACTTCCTCGATGGTTGTAGTACCCGCTAAAACTTTTTGAATTCCGTGCTCTCTAAAAGTGACCATACCGTTTTGATTCACAGCAATCTTGCGAATAGTACCGCCATCTTGACGTTGCATGATCATGCTACGGATTTCATCCGTCACAAGAAGGAGCTCTTGGATGATTGTTCTTCCGATATAACCTTTAAGATTACATTCGCTGCAACCTACGGCACGGTGAATGTTTGAGCCTACGATATCTTCTCGAGTAAGTTCGAGGCTCACCAATTCGACGTCGGTCGGCTCGTAAGGCGCTTTACAGTGAGGGCATAAAATACGAACAAGTCTCTGAGCGACCACGCCTAAAAGTGACGTCGCAATTAAGAAAGGTTCACAACCCATATCGATAAGTCGCGGAAATACTCCCGAAGAATCATTAGTGTGAATGGTCGAGAGCACTAAGTGACCAGTTAAAGACGCGTTGATCGCGATCTCGGCTGTTTCTAAATCTCGAATCTCTCCCACCATGATGATGTTTGGATCTTGCCGCAGAATTGATCTTAGTCCGTTTGCAAACGTTAGCCCAATCTTAGAGTTCACTTGAATCTGTCCGATACCGTGAATTCGTTGTTCCACAGGATCTTCAACCGTAATAATATTTCGGTCGACCGTGTTGATCTTCATGAGAGAGGCATAAAGAGTCGTCGATTTACCAGAACCCGTTGGGCCCGTAACGAGAAAAATCCCATAAGTTTTTTCTAAAATGCCCGCGATCTTTTTAAGACTGTCCGCCGAGAAACCAAGCTGCTCAAGCTCTAAGACGACATTCGATCTATCTTGAAGACGCATAACCAGGCGCTCGCCAAAAGCAGTGGGGACGGAGCTTAGTCGGACATCGATGTCTTTACCCGCAAGTTTTAATGGAATTCGACCATCTTGAGGTAATCGTTTTTCAGCGATGTTTAAGTTACCCATAACTTTGATACGAGAAGTGATCGCATTTTGAAGTTTTTTGGGCGGCTTAAAGATATCAAAT
>CAZDFM010000695.1:0-1741 GCA_964504465.1 uncultured Pseudobdellovibrionaceae bacterium
CGACCTTTTTTTCGGCCGGCCATTTGGACCAATTGACCTCTCAGATTCTCTCTAAAACCAAAGTAGTTCCAGGGCAGTTTGACGGCTCAGTCGAGGTTGATCCAAGACGTACGAATGCAACACAGTTAAAAGCTCTTTATAATCGCGGTTTCAGAAGAGTGAGCATGGGTGTTCAAGATTTTGATCCCGAAGTTCAGCGTCTCATTAACCGAATTCAGCCTTTTCAAATGACAAAAGATTTAACCGACCAAGCTCGGGCGATGGGTTACACATCGGTCAACTACGACTTAATTTATGGGCTTCCTAAGCAACAAGCTTCTAGCTTTAAGACAACGATCGAACAGACTCTGCAGCTTCGCCCAGACCGAATCGCACTTTATAGCTTCGCACTCGTACCTTGGATCAAACCCGCGCAACGTCTTTTTAAAGACAGTGATTTGCCAGAGGCAGCAGAAAAGCGTGAGCTTTACGAGCTCGCCTATAAGCTCTTCCTTGATGCGGGCTATATCGAGATCGGAATGGATCACTTTGCACTTCCGACTGACGCCATGGCGATGTCGTTGAAAGAAGGCAAGCTTCATCGAAATTTTATGGGCTACACTGAAATGCGAACGGATATTCTGCTTGGTGTAGGCGTCAGCGCGATTTCTGAGTCTCCGACATGTTTCCATCAAAACGAGAAGGTTCTTCCTGTGTGGGAGCGCCGGGTTGATGCAGCAGAGGTTCCAACTTTTAGGGGGCATTTGCTTTCGAAAGAGGATCAGTTTTATCGTGAGCAAATCTTAGAATTCATGACGAGATCATCTGTAAAACTCAAAGACCAAGATCAAGTTCGCGATGTCGAAAATTTTTTGAAGTCTTTAATTGAAGATGGGCTAGTTAAAATTCAAAGCGGAGAACTTAAAATCTCTGAACAGGGTCGCCCTTTTCTAAGAAATGCGTGTATGGCTTTAGATCAAAGACTTCGACAAAACAAACCCGAAACTCGAGTGTTTTCTAGCTCGGTCTGAGGCGCTGTTGAAAAAAATTAGAATCATCGGTGCGGGTTTTTCAGGACTTACATTGGCATATTACCTGCGCAAATTTGATTATGAAATCGAAGTGTTTGAGCAAAATCCAGACGTGGGTGGACTGATTCACACCTTGGAGCATCCGTTAGGACTGGTTGAAACTGCCGCTAACGCCCTCTTATGGAACGAAGAAGTTCAAAAACTTTTTGATGATCTCAAGCTTGAAATGCTCGTAAGCGAACCAAATTCAAAAAAGCGATTCATTTTTCATCTGGGTCGGCCTCGGCGCTGGCCATTTAGCCTGATCGAATCGCTACAACTCGTCATTCGGATTGTTCGTTTTATTTTTATTCCCGGATCGAGATCGGTCAAAAAAGGTGAAAGTGTTGCGCAATATGTGTCGAGAGTGATGACTCCCCAGTTTTTTAAACACCTGGTGGCTCCTGCGCTCCAGGGCATTTACGCCGGAAATCCCGAGCAAATGAGTGCGCGCCTGATCCTTGGGCGTTTACTTGGAGAAAGTATCAATGACGTTCATGGCTTAGAATTTCGGCGCAAACGCGGAAAAGGACTCGGGTCGGTTTCGCCTAAAGAGGGAATGGGCTCATTAATGTATGCGCTTAAAAAACACCTTCTTGATGCCGGCGTGAAATTCTACTTCAAAGAATCTCCTATGAGTCTTGTGCCAGGTACAGTGCTCGCTACTTCTTCATGGAGTGCTGCCCAACTCT
>CAZDFM010000696.1:0-1716 GCA_964504465.1 uncultured Pseudobdellovibrionaceae bacterium
TGCGTAAACTCAACCGCTAATTCTTTTTTGGCGTGATAGTTGTAGGCGCGAACGAGGCCACGCATGTCTTTACTGAACTGATCGTAAGGCCTTAGTGCCGAGTTTGATTGCGCCAAACTTTCGACTAACTTTTTGATCTCGGCTTTGCGGCGAAGTTTTTGAATAAATAAAAGCGAAGGCACTAAAACAATCAACACGAGGCTCAGCCACATCCAAAGTGGATAACCCATTTCAAGTGCCCCAACGTTCATATTGGGTTGCTGAGGTTCATTCGGCGGAATCAGAGACTGCAGCTCAATGCTTGTGTTTTCAATGCGAAATCCGTTTTCGCCGTCGGCGACTTCGATCCATTTGTAATCGTGTTTTCCGGGTTTATAGCCGGTCACAACAAGTTCAACTGAATTGGCATCGCTTTTTCGAAGTTCTAAACCATGCAGCGAATAGGTCTGAGTTTCGATCTGAAACAAAAACTCTGGCACTTTTGAAATAGGCGTAATCGACTCGCCTTCGCATTTCATCAGCTGCTTCTCGCCGACTGTCCAAGCCTTCTCTTCGCGAACGGGCTCAAAGTTACAATTCCAAACTGGCCAGTTCGGATGACTGAGCTCGCGAACCTCTGGCGCTTCGGCGGCTTCAGGAATTGCGCCGGGAACCGGAGACGTCATACCCAAGGGCGGAGGCGAAACGATTGTGTCACTCATCGCCGATTCTTCTTTTTAAAATACTGAACGAGCGGCATCACATAGTCTTGGGCCGTGTTTACGTCTACGACATCGACTTGTGCACGCTTTAAGGCTTGCCTGCTGAGTTCATCTTGTTTGGCTTTATAGGTTTGATAGTCGCGTTGAAAACTGATCGACGAAGTATCAACGGTTAAGAGTTCGCCGGTTTCGGCGTCTTCAAAATCTACTAAACCCACTTTGGGAATATTTAATTCGGCCGGATCGCGTACGAGTACCGCGACGGTGTCATGCCTTTGGCCGAGCATTCTTAAATTTTTCTCAAAGTTAGTGTCTAAGAAATCGCTGAAGATAAAAATATTCGAGCGCTTTTTTAAAATCCCTGCCAAGTACTCCATGGCACCCGAAATATTGGTGCCGCGCGATTTTGGCTGATGATAGAAAAGATCGCGCAGAATCCGTTGAATGTGCCCAGGACTCTTTTTGGGTGGAACATAGTGTTCGATCTGATCTGAAAAGAGCAGTAAACCCACAGGGTCTTTATTTTTTTGCGCCGAAAAACTCAATAAGGCTGCCAAGTGAGTCATCACTTCGCCCTTGAAGTATTCTTTTGTTCCAAACTCTGACGAGCCGCTTACGTCTACCGCAAGCATCAAAGTCATCTCACGTTCTTCATCAAACTTTTTAATATGCGCTTTGCCGGTTCGAGCAGTGACCGGCCACGAAATCGCGCGCACGTCGTCGCCTGGCACGTATTCTCTGAATTCAGAAAAAGTCATCCCCTGCCCTTTAAAGGCCGAGTGATATTCGCCGGCAAAGATATTGTTCACCATTTTTCGGGTGGATATCTCCAGTAGCTTAACCTTTTTAAGAATCTCAGGAGGTAAACTCAAAACCTACACCTCTACGTGGTTCAAAACTTCTTTGATGATTTCTTCGCTCTTAATATTTTCGGCTTCGGCTTCATAAGTCAGAATCAAACGATGTCTTAAAACATTGTAAGCAATTGCCTTAACATCTTCTGCCGTCACATAAC
>CAZDFM010000697.1:0-1716 GCA_964504465.1 uncultured Pseudobdellovibrionaceae bacterium
GATTGTAAAAGCCAAGAATCCATTTTTCTCATCCCATTCGACGTCGAAAACGTTTTCGGTCTGAAGTCCCATGCCGTTCATTTCGAGGTCACGAAGTGAAAGTGTTCCTAATTCTAAATTCATATAGGGTCTGGCCGAGTAATGACTGCGAGCAGAGTTTTCTTCGAAGGTATCGGTCTCACGACCGCGGCTGTCTTTTCGGCGTTCAAGATAGTAATGGCTTTTAATGGGCATTGAGATCGCAGTTTTCCAACGACTTCGGTCGTTCGGATAAGAAGGGTTTACGATCTTTCCCACAAGGGCATGTTCAGTAATTTCAAATTCCATGTTGAGGTGATTGGTTTGGTTTGCAGAAGTCATCGCGACTTCGTTCGGATTTCCAGCCGTGTTCATGATGGCCCAGCCTGCTAGAAACGTTTTTGCTCCAATGTCGTTTCCGTTTTTATCGTATTTGCGAAAGAAGCTTTTTTTGGTACGGCCATCTTGAGCATAAGGCGCTTCAGAGACATTCTTTTTAAAGCTGCACTGGGTGAGTAACACCGAGGTCGTCGCCAATAAGGCGATAAACCCAAGTCTTTTTAGGGACTTAAGGTTCAGGGCAAATCTACAAGTGCTTGAATTTACTGCCACAACGGCTCCTTCAGCATGGGTGTGTAATTAATACAATGCATGCGAGGTGCCACCTGGTTTTGTTATCTAAATATCTGGAATCAATGGAGAATTTTGACTATTTTGAGGTTGAAATCGACCAATCTCTGCTCATCTTGCCGTGAATCGTCGGCGATGTTTTCAGGTAAAAGCTGCCCAGGCTTGGTACCAGTCCTTTGGAGTTTTGCATGTAGGTTGGGGAGATTTTCGTTACTCTGAAGAGGTGAAACTTCTCTTCGTATCAGTTCTGTTTTTTTGTGTCGGGGCACCCTCGGCTCTCGCACAAAAGCGTCCTTCTCAGCTTTTAGAAAATACGGAACAAAAGAAAATTCGCGAAGAACGAGCTGAGAGGCTGCGACTGAAAAAGGAAAAAGAGCGAGAGAGTTGGTTAAAAACCCAAGGAGCAGCATCGGAGTCACCTAAGTATTCTATCGTGGGGATCAGTTCAGTTTCTCCCGCTGTCGTGTGGAGCGGCTATTTAAGTTATGGCTTAAGAACGGATCTTGCCGATCAAGTGAAGCCCAGAATTTATACGCATTCGATTTTTACTGCTCTCGGTTTTAAATACCGCAGTCGGTGGTTTGTGACAGGAAAGCTTGGCGTCAGTTACGAATCACTCGGGGAAAAGAACAGCGAGATCAATGTCAGTGCAAACGACACCGAACTTTTTGTATCGAATTTTTCACTTGAAGGTGCCTATCAAGGAGATCTCTCGAAAGACTATAAATATCGAATCGCTCTGCAAAATGATTTTCCTACTAGCCCGGATTTTCGCCGTGAAGAAATACATTCGATCACTGGAATCGACGCTTGGATTTCGCGAGGATTTTTTTCTGATCGACTCAACCTTCGGGTGGGTGCAAACGTTTTTCAAGTTTGGCATTCGTATCATTACTCACCTACGACCGGAGAAGTGAACAAAGAAGGTGGCAGTCTGGTGGCGGGGACTATAAGCTTTAAACCTTTTGAAAGCGTAACCCTCGCCGCAATGGCGGGAGCTCAAGTTGCAAGATACAAAGACCACACACAAGATATGAGCTACCGAAACAGTTTATCAGCCGGTTACCG
>CAZDFM010000698.1:0-1705 GCA_964504465.1 uncultured Pseudobdellovibrionaceae bacterium
AAGATTAAAGACATTTCGAAGCAAAGTTTAAAGTGCCTCTCGACGCTTCGAGTGGATTTAGAAAAATACTTTAACGGTGAAGCCAGCGATGAGCGGATTAATGATCTTTATGTCTGTTCGCTCAAAGCCCTAGAGACTTTTAAGACTCAGACTCAAGGCGAAAACGCCGGTAAGTTTACGGGCGAAGAAATTCGAAACTTTTTAAGTCGTTACTTTTTGGACGATCTGAAAATATCGGACGAGCTATTGCACGAAGTGATGCTCGTTAAAAAGGCACTTTTGGGCGGTAAAGACACTGATTTTAGTTATTCCGATTTAGATACAACCGCTAAAACTCTGAACACGATTCGCGAGATGATGGTTCGTCTCAATCCTTATATGCCGCTTTCGTTTAAGCGGATGCAGACTGAAAGCGATGCTTACGTCAATAATGCCGGAGTTGCGATTCAAGACATAGCCGAGATTTTATCTGACGTCATTACTGAGAAAAATACCGTCTACGCGCTCAGCGATTTGAATCGATTACTTAACGAGATTACCAAACAGTTTCCGACTGCTACGACTCTCGTCGTTCTCCAAGATAAGATTGATCTTACGGCGAGTTTAAAACAATTTTTGATTTCTCCACATCGTTCACGCGATGAAGTGAGTGCAGAAGAGTGGAAAATCATGCTCACCGAAGGCGCAAAGTGGTTTTCAATTTTCATGCGCTTTCGCCAGCTCGAGTTTCAACACCCGGATTATTTGACGAGCGTAGAAGCGGAATCACGATTCAGCGGTTTGATTAGCGAAGCACTTGTGCTCACACGTAACGTGGTCGTACGCCATGATCAAGGAATTGCCTTTGAATCGATCAAAGCACTTTTGGAAGACATTTTAAGTTATTTTCCGGAAGCAGCGACGATTCTGCAGATCCATCGCAACCTCGATACGATCGCTTCTTTAAAGAAGCTTGTCATCGCGCCGAACAGTCCTCGAGATCGCCTCACGGCTAAAGACTGGGCAATCGTTGAAAAAGACGGCGTTGGCTGGCTTAAGCTTTGGATGAAGTACGAAGCATTATCGGGGGAAGAGATTTGGTACGCGGGTGAGGGTAGAAAACAGCTCGAGTCCATGGGGAATGATTTGTTTCCAATGTTAGAGGCGATCGTTCAGCGTCACGGTGGACTGGTGGCGTACGAAACGCTTCGCCAAAATATGGAAGTGATCCCGACAGATTCTTTTCCTAAAGGTCTCTCTTTAAAAACTTTGCAGTCTTTGTTGCCGACTGTGATTCGTAAAATATTAGGGGGAGCGCATCTTGGAATTCAGGGCCGTAAAGCGTTGGGTCTGAACCCAACTGGAATTAAAAACCTGAAGTCTCTTTTTGATGAGTGGATGGTTTATAACCGCTATATCGAGGGTCTTTATTTAACTCTGTCGCGTGGTCAAGCCGTGAGCAATCAAATGTCTTACGAAGTCAGTGCCTTGAGTGGAGTTTCCATCGAAGCGGCGCTTAAGCTCACCGGTGATGTTACTTCTGAGCAAATTGCCTTAGCGACGGAATTCAAATCCCTCATCACAGATTACCCGCCGTTGCTTTTGGCGGGTTCTAAAGGGATCGTGTTTGATGGTGAAAACTACAAACGTCCGATGGTTTATGCTGATCTTTACCAACGTAGTTGGATGCGTGCCTTATTTAAGCGTGTGATTTCAGGGTATATGG
>CAZDFM010000699.1:0-1692 GCA_964504465.1 uncultured Pseudobdellovibrionaceae bacterium
AGGCTGATTCACGCAAGCGGTTGGACTTCAAAATTTAATCAGCTAATAGTCCGTTTACTTCGTGCCGGAGGCGGAATTTGATTACTAAGTTCATTAAGAAAATTAAACCTCAGAAATACGAGGTGGTTAGCATCCCTGTTGAGAGCGGATTTTCAATTTCGCTTCAGTCGAACGGGCAATATTTAAGTATATCGCACGATCTTTTAAATCAGCTAACTGATGGCCTTCTATCTTCTCAACAATCCGAAACACTCATCAAAGCATTCCAGAATGCGGGAAAGTTCACTTTTAGTTCTTCTTCTGAAGATCTATCCGGGGATATTACTGATGCTTTCACGAAAGACGAAATCGAAGAGCCACTTATATCCCTTGAGAACGGCAAGATCTATTTATCTAACTTATGTGTAGCAATGGCTAGATCTGGCAATCTTTATGAATTGACAGGGTTAGACGAAGTTTCGATCACCTTACTCAACATCCCTGAATACACACCGATAAAAGCAAAAATCTCGGCCCACAATGGAGTCGAGCGATCAGATTTCTCAATTGATTTGGATACTTTAGATTTAAATGGCCGACCGACAAAGTTGAACCATAGAATCGGCCATTTTTACGAGGACCAAGACCAAAAAACGCACTTTTTGACTCCCTATATGCACAGCTTACTCATGAGACACTCTCGACACAAGAACCAAAGGAAAACTGCCGAATACAAGCAAGACTCGCAAAAGAGGTTCTTAGAACTGGCAGAACTTAAGAGACTCGCACAAAATGCAGAAATTCGTGTAGATCCATTCATTAAAAGCCAAAATATAATATTTTTAGAGACTCTGCCCTATGTGCTCGGACGCGGGCCTGACGACCGAGTCCATTTAAATCCAGCTCTGCCAGAAGAACACGCTGCTCTGGATAGAGCATTTCAAATTAATATGAACTCCCTCGAAGGCTCAGAGCGGCCGTCTTTAATAAACCTTCGGAAAGACGGAGAAGCACCAACCCGCGTAGTATTTAGCGAAAACGCCTGGGCTGACGCTAATAAAATCCGCGAGCTTAAGGAACAAGGCCAGTCCAAATTAGAAGAAGTGATGGAAGCTCCCGAACAGTTCTTTAATCACCGGCCACGCGTAGCATTGGCGAAGACATTTTCAGATAGAGTGTCGGGCTTCATCATTGGCAAACTTACTTCTAACAGGTCCGATACGAATTCAGCAAATGATTGGAGTGAAGGGTACGAAGGCAACTCGACATTGCTTAGGGCCACAGATGGATCAACGATTCCACTTACCTACAGCCCTATGCCTATTGAATACAGTCTGATTAAAGCTGCTTGTTTGCAGCTAGAAAAAGAAATTGAGACTGATGCACTTCAATTGCGGGCGGAAACTGGTGCGCAATTAACTCCAATACCCGAGTCGGAAGGTCGACGAGTTTATATCGAAGCACTAAAGGGCGAATTTAATTTAAATGAGCTTGAAACTTGCTGTTCGAGAATCGAATATTCGAATAAAGTCGATCTTGAAGAAGATCAAGAAGCCGAAGCGCGAGAAATTGTCGCTGCCGCTGAAGCAAAAAATGAATTTACAGTTGAATGGGGCCACAGTGAAAACGGCTCACGACAGATCATTCCATTATCATCGCTGAAAGACTCGCTGCCAAGGGTGAATGTTAATTCCGCAGATGACCGTGTGAGCT
>CAZDFM010000700.1:0-1674 GCA_964504465.1 uncultured Pseudobdellovibrionaceae bacterium
GAACTGCAATTTTTTAATTAGATCTAATTCGTCAAACAGTCGTCGGCCTTTACCCACAACTATTGGATGAACTACGAGCCGAATTTCATCAACTAAACCAAGCTCAACTAACTGCGAAGGAAGATCGACTCCACCAACTAGTATGTCTTTTCCTTCTTCATTTTTTAGTTT
Organism: uncultured Pseudobdellovibrionaceae bacterium; assembly: GCA_964504465.1. Taxonomy (GTDB): domain Bacteria; phylum Bdellovibrionota; class Bdellovibrionia; order Bdellovibrionales; family UBA1609; genus CAZDFM01. The sequence continues at coordinate 172 of CAZDFM010000700.1, forward strand.
CAGGATCTCTTCTTTGAGATTTCCCTGAAAAATACTGGTGTTTTTATCTTCTGATTTTTTTAAAGTCCTAGAGAAAACCACAATCTTCGGCACCGAAACAAAAGCCTGAGCAAAGTCATCCATACTCTTTTGCCCTGAAGGATTTTTGGCTATATCGGGCCAGAAAGGGACCATCAGTTCATAAGTTTTTCGTCCGTAAAGTAGAACGCCTGCATTGCGTGTGAGATCACCAAAATAAGAATGCACTTCGGGATCAGGGTTCGACTTTGTGTGATCACAGCACCCATCTATGCTGACGTTGATTCCAAAGATTAACTTTCTCATTTGCGCTCCCTCGTTATGCTTTAATGTTAAAGGGAGATAGGAACCACTCCAATTAGAATTAGCCCCATCTGTGAAAAAAACTTTTCTTGCTGCGCTCAGCAGGCCAAGTTAAGCTTTTTTGAGAGGTGCCCATGACTGCAACCATCACCGCTTTTAAAGACTCTCCTGATCGTGGCCGCGGACTTGCGCGAGACATGCGTGTACGTTGGGCATTTGAAGAAGTGGGCCAGACTTATGATGTTCGCCTCGTGACTTTTAAAGAAATGAAAGAACCCGCCTATAGAGCGCTACAACCTTTTGGGCAGATTCCGGTTTATCAAGAAGGGGATCTCATTCTTTTTGAATCAGCCTCAATCATTCTACACATTGCCGAGCAACACGAAGGCCTTCTCCCAAAAGACAAAAATGCAAGGGCGCGCGCGATCACTTGGATGTTTTCGGCTCTCAATACAGTTGAGCCTCCGATTTTAGAACGTGAATTAGCTGGCTATGTGGAACGCGATAAAAGCTGGTACAATGAACGGCTCGTAATCCTTGAAGAACGGATCGATAAAAGACTAAATGAACTCTCTACTCGGCTTGGCGACTCTGAATGGCTCGATGGCTCTTTTAGCGCGGCTGATATTTTGATGGTGACAGTTCTACGGCGGATAGAAAGATCGACTTTACTTCAAGGCTACCCGAATCTTCTCGCCTACATTAAGCGAGGCGAGCAGCGTCCAGCATACCAACGCGCGTTCGCAGCTCAGCTTGAAGTTTTTAAAGCCGCGGAGAATTCTCTCAAATAGAGCCTCAGATTAGGGAAGTGAATTTTCGCCAGTAAAACTTAAGGTAATTTGTTTTTCTGATTTATTGTCCAGGCTGTCGCGGACTAAGATAGATTTTTCTTGCGCGTCCCATTTGATCACACTCACATAGTTTGCAGAAAAACCGTATCCTTCGCCAGGCGGCGAGGTATCCTTGCCCTTCAAATAGCCTTTGGCTTTTCCCGTCTCACAATTATAGATGATCATTCTCAAATCAGTGCCCGCACCTTCGACTTTAAAGAAATCCATTTCTGAATTCGTAAAGGCGATATACTTGCCACTCGGTGAAAATGTAGGTGTGATATCGCAGTCGCAATCAGGCTTATAGACACTTTTACTCGCCTTAATCACTTCGATCTGCGGATATTCACCT
>CAZDFM010000701.1:0-1668 GCA_964504465.1 uncultured Pseudobdellovibrionaceae bacterium
TGCTTTCTTAATGGGGTTCCCACAGCCTACGAGTGGCAGAGATGACAATATAATTGTGAATGCTAAAATTTTGATCATGCCGAAGCTTGCTTGAGCCTCAGAATTTTGTCAATGAAACCGAAGAAATCTACATATTCAAGTTTATTGCGGGGGAAGAACACTAGTGTCGAGAAAAAAGCGTTCAAGTTGCATCAACGCGCGCTCAGCTGCGATAGAAGTACGCCCTTGAATTGAAACAGAATAGTAAGCCTTTAGATTTCGGTCCACAATCACACCCCAAAACACAGGACTCCCAGTTGGGTCTGTGACATCCCCAAGGAGACGAAATTCTTCACCTGTATCTGCCTCAAGCGTAAACTGATAAAGAGCTTCGGCTTCGTTCAGAAAATAATATTTATGTCCCGTGACTTTTAAGATGCTCCCATTCGGAAGTTCCAGCTCGCCGTTCTTCATGCTGTAATCAAGAGCGCGTCCCGTTGAGATCACTCGGTCATACTCGATAGAAGTAGGAGTAGGGGCCTCGGGGTTTGCTGTATAAAAGGCTGCTAAATCAGTAAGGGCGTCATCAAAACTTGAACCTGATGTGACCGGCTTGATGAAACCTGTTTTTTTAGCAAAAAGTGAAAGTGTTCCACCGACAAGATGAACATGAAGCTCTAGAGGGCAAGTTTCACACTGGGAGCTAAGACTCGAGGCAAAACTTCTCGAAGAAAGTCCTACCATCAAAACCGCGCTCATTAAAATCAAGTACTTCATAACCGTCCTGTATAAGGTTTAGCCAGGCCCAAGCCCAACTGCGGCCCCTTAGGCCTCAATAAAAGCCTATTAACCACCAGTAACACACCCCTCATAAAAGCAATATAAAGGCCAGAAAGGGCCCGTCGCCCTTTTTGCAACCCGGCGGGTTGCAAAAGGACGACGGGCCCTCTTGAAGTGTGGAGGTCTCTTGACTGGATTGGGAGGGGAGGAGGGTTTAATCTGAGGGAATGAAGGTTGTGCTGAGCCTTACTTTTATTTTTTGTTGCTTCTTGGTTCATGCCGACGAGTTTGAAATGGCTCGGAGTAAGATTGGGGCGCATGTGCCGCTTTTTTTATTTGAGAAAAATGTGAATCCAGAGAATAAGCTCGTCGTGTATTCGGTGTTGAATGAAAAGTGCGAATTTGAGAGCCAAGAGGAGGCTCCTCGATTGGACTTTTATTGGCTTATGGGAGGCGTGGATTATAAACCAACTCACCCTCTGATTAAGCATTCGATTCGCGAGCGGACAAAGAGTTCATGGACGGGACCGAATAAAAAATCTTTTCGCCTGGAGCTGGAAGAACTTAAAGAGCTTCGAGGTTTAAGGAAAGATGCCTTTCTCCTGGTTGAGTCGTTGCGTGGAGCGAACCCTTGCGAAGTGCGAGTTAAGTTTTTTGAAAACTCAAAAAAGAATAAAGCTTTGCTCGTGGACTCTATCTACAGTCAGACTCGAAAAAAAATCCTTCCGCCGTTTCGAAAGGTAGAATGGGTCAGCCTGAAAGGTAGAGATCCCGAAAGCGGAGAGAAACGTAGTCTTAAATATTTAAGCTATTAGTTAGACTTCTTCGATGCCTAAGAGTTCTTTGCATTCTTCTATTTTAGAATCGATCTCACTTACTAATATTTTAAGCCTTGCAAGATCGCGCGGT
>CAZDFM010000702.1:0-1655 GCA_964504465.1 uncultured Pseudobdellovibrionaceae bacterium
CTTTGGCCATTTCGTAGCGTTCAGCAAGACCAGGATACCAAGAGTCTTCTACGTCTTGGTTCTCTACAAGAAGCCCTTCATTCGTATAAGAATAAACGTAGCGCGAATATAAATCCGAAGCTGTCACCGGGCTTAGTTGTTCTGGTTCGGCGTTAAAAACTTGATAAAAAGTTCCACCTTGAGGAGCGTCGGGTTTTCCGAGAGGTTTATCGGTGACACTGGGACCAGCAGCAAAAACGGCAGGCGAAAGCAAAAGCCCCGCAGTTAAAATGGCAGATTTTAATTTCATAAAATTCTCCTCGGTGTACTTTTGATTTCAAGCTTTGGATCAACCGAATGATTTCGCACTTGGTCGATATTCAGGCCTGATCGCTATTTGAGGTCCACAATCTATCTTTTTCGCTGGAATTATCAAGATTTGCTTGGCAATCACCGACACACTCTGCCAATTTTAGCTTCGCAAAAAATCTAGCGCTTAAGTTTATAAAATGAGGGAACAAATGGCCGATTTCGATGCATCATTAACAGGCTCTGCCAAAGACGGTATTTTTGGGCTTCCTTTTTCGGCAGAAGAAGCAAAATTGCACCTTCTCCCCGTTCCGTGGGAGGTTACGACTTCTTATGGTGGGGGCACTTCACGCGGCCCTGACGCAATCCTCAACGCAAGTCCACAAATTGATCTTTTTGATTTTGATTTCGGCCGAGCTTACGAAGCTGGTTTTTTTATGCACAAAAGTGCACAGCATCTCTTAGAGCTCAACGATCGGCTCAAACCCTTAGCCGAAGGAATTAAAAAAGACTTAGAAGAAAATCATCAGCTTTCACAAAAAAGTAAGGAAGACCTTGAAAAAGTAAACCAAGGTTGTGAGGAGATGATCGACTGGGTTTATAAAAAAGCAAAAAGCATCTTAGATGAAGGCAAACTTTTTGGCTTGATAGGTGGAGACCATTCCTCACCCGAAGGAGGCCTCAGAGCGATCAGCGAAAAAATGGCTCAAATGGATTCCAAAAACCGTGGCAATCACTGGGCACTTTTACATATTGATGCACATGCGGATCTGAGAAATGCTTACCAAGGTTTTAAACATTCGCACGCTTCGATCATGTATAACGTGATGACTTCTAATTGGAAGCCTCAGCATCTTGTACAAGTTGGAATTAGAGACTTTAGCGAAGAAGAATTTGAATTCACACAAAGCCGTAAAGATGTGCGTTGTTTTTTTGATGCTCAACTCAAAGAGCAACTCTACACCGGAAAAAACTGGGGCCAGCTTTGCCAAGAGATTTTGTATGGGCTCCCGCAAAACGTTTACATCTCGTTTGATATTGACGGGCTTTCCCCAGATAACTGCCCGAACACCGGCACTCCCGTTCCGGGCGGTCTAAGTTTTGACCAAGCCGCATTTTTAATAAAAGCTTTGGTGCATTCAGGACGCAAAATTATTGGCTTTGATCTAAATGAAGTCGCCCCAAGTCCAGATCCTGAAAATGAATGGGACGGAAACATCGGAGCTCGTCTATTATATAAACTTTGCGGTTGGACTGTCTTTTCGCAGAATCGTTAATCGGAGATCTTACATGGCAAGAAAACCCTGGTATGGGGATGGAGTTCAATTTCAATGTCAGGGTTCTGGCAAATGCTGCTCTTCACGTGG
>CAZDFM010000703.1:0-1654 GCA_964504465.1 uncultured Pseudobdellovibrionaceae bacterium
CAGAACAAATCGTATATGAAATAGGAAACCCTAGCGCTTATATTTTGCCCGACGTAATTTGCGACTTTACCCATGTGACCCTAAAAGAAACCGATGGCCAAGTGAGGGTGAGCGGAGCTCGAGGAAGTGAACCTACACCGTACTACAAAGTGTCTGCAACTCTACAGGAAGGATGGAAAATTTCAGCTACCGCATTTATGGCGGGTGGAGATGCAAAAGCTAAAGGCCTTGCAGTTGGCAATACTATCTTAAAACGCTGTCACGAACTTCTCAAACAAAAGTCTTTGAGTCCTTATACGGAAACACGTATTGAAACATTAGGCGGCACGTCTGAAGTTTTATTGAGAATTTCTGCGGCTCATGAAAATGTTCAGGCTCTTGAAATTCTAGCTAAAGAAGTTGCTCCCGCAGCCACAAGTCTTGCACCGGGTCTCACCAACCTCTTAGGCGGAAGGGCAAATCCAAATCCAAGAATCCGTTTAGTTAATCTCCTGATAGAAAAAGAAAAACTCTCTGTTGAAGTCACAGACGGTAACACCCGAAACAAAGTTGAGATTCCAAAGACGAGTGGGAAAATACCAGACTCAAAGAATTCAAATTCTCAAACGGCCCCCGCGCATGCTCAAAGTGTGCTTTTATCAGAGCTTGCCTATGCCCGTAGCGGCGATAAAGGCAACGATGTGAATATTGGGTTGATCGCGCGCAATCCTAAAGCCTACGAAATATTGAAAACTTCCGTTACACCAAAAATGATTTCAGAATTTTTCGCCGAAGAATTTGATTCTCCGAGTGCCCACGATGTACTGGGCTGGGAACTGCCTGGCTTGAATGGCCTGAACTTTTTGGTAAAAAACTGCCTTGGCGGTGGGGGCTCCTATAGTTTGAAGGTCGATCCCCAGGGAAAAGCTTTTGCTCAAAGATTATTGCAAATGCAAGTCTCTGCTCCCAAGGGTAACGCATGACTTATTCAGGAGTGTTTAAGAAAGATTTATTTAAAGACCAATGCATTCTGGTCACAGGCGGGGGAAGCGGTATCGGCCGTATGATTGCACTTGAGCTTTCTTCGCTTGGTGCGAACATTGCGCTCCTCGGTAGAGACGAAGGTAAACTCCTAGAAGTTCAAAAAGAATTGGTCCACTTTGGACAAAAAGTCGTTGTGGCTTCTGCTGACATTCGCGAACCCGAGCAAGTCAAAGCAGCCTTAGATAAAGTATTCTCTCAGTTCCCGGTCATTAATGGCCTTGTGAACAATGCCGGTGGACAGTACTTTTCACCTCTAGAAAAGATCTCTGTTAAGGGTTTTGATGCTGTCGTGAAAACAAATCTTTACGGCACTTTTATTATGATGCAGGAAGTGTTTCAAAGATCGATGCAAAAAAACGGCGGCTCTATCGTCAACATCATCGCTAACATCGGAGCTGGTCTGCCGATGATGGCTCATTCGGGTGCGGCTCGTGCTGCAGTTGAGAACTTAACTAAGACTTCGGCCTTCGAATGGGCAAAATATAATATTCGCGTGAATGCGCTCGCCCCTGGTTACATTAATTCTTCAGGACTTGAGAAATACAGCATTGAGGCTAAAGCATGGATTCCGAAACTAAAAAAATCGGTTCCACTAAAACGATTGGGCACAGAAGCAGAGGTTGCCTCAAGC
>CAZDFM010000704.1:0-1652 GCA_964504465.1 uncultured Pseudobdellovibrionaceae bacterium
CCTTTAATGCGGTGATCTGTTTTGTTGTTAAGCGGTTTTCTGCATTCTCCATAAGTGAGAGCACATCTGAGATGAGATAGCTTTTAGCAGAAGAGTCGATTCCAGGGAGAAGCTCCCAAGTTTTTCGAGTATAACGAATCGCTGGAAAAGCGCGTGCAACATCTAAAACTAAGGGCTTTAATCTTCCATTGAACTGATTCATAAGTTCGGGCACGTGCAAGTAAAAGCTTTGAGGAAGTTCATTAAAACGAGAGAGCTGTAGTAAGATCTGTTTTGTTCTCTCTTCATCAGTGCGCGTATCCCGAAGTTCCTCGATTAGATTATAGATCGCTTGTTGTACATTGTAGTTTTCAAAGTTCTGAATAACGCCAGTAAATTTTAAAATGAGTGAGGGCGAATAGGTGAGTATTCTCTTTTGAGTTTCTGCGTCCAGCAGATCGGTCTGTATTTTTTGAAGAAAACTTAGGCTTTCATATTCAGAATGTGTAGCGATGTATTCAACGAGACCGAGCATTTCATAAAACGAGTAGGGGTGAGTTCTAAACTCGACTCGGGTTTCGTCAACGGCGCGAAGTAAACCTTTGCGACTCAGCACTTCGGTAAAGAGATGGTGGTCTTGTTTCTTTGAGGTGAGATCGCTTACGATTCCTAAAGAAACGCGTTTAAGCAGTAGTACTCGATTGAGCTCCATCAACACAACGGAGCTCATACCAGGGGTAAAACTCACATGAAAATGATAACTGACACCTTCGATTCGACTTTGAGTTTCATTGAGGATGCGGCTTTCGATTCCTGCAAAACGAGCAAACTTTATGACATCTTCTTGGTAGCTCACTAAATCTCGAACGGGCCTTTTGTGCTTAAATTCGATCGCGTCTTGGTCTTTGTGCCAAGAAAGTCTTTGAAACAAAATTTTTACGTCACCCGGGAGATCACTTTTTAATGGGAGTTTTATTAATTTCGACTCAGCAGTCGACGAAAACAAAATTGCGAGCCTTGCTTTATTAATCGGGCTTAAGAATTCAAATTGAGCCTGAGCAACTCGGGTTTCAAGTGGTAGCGCGTTCCATCTGTCATTTAAAATTGACCAGTCGCGACTCTTAGGAATGATGATTCCGCTCGCGGTGAAAGTCTCTGCCGTTGAATTTTGTGAGGACGCGCTAATGGGTATCCCGCGAGCGTCAAGAAGGTGCGTTTTAGCACTCGTATCAACCAGTGGTAGAAGCTTCAGGCCTTGGCTTAGTCTGGATTTTAATTCAGGCGGTAAACTCTTAAAGGCTTGTGGATTTAGAAGTAGATAATCTTTTAGAACATCGACTCCAGTTTCGTTGAGGTGAATTTGAAGCTGATCCGAAAGGGGGAGCTTGGAATCAAGCGCTTGCTGAAACTCATTAAAATCAAAAAACAGCATCAGATTAGCCAGAGGCTTTTCTGAAAGTTCGATCTCCATCCCGATTAAGAAGTCCTCTGGCAGAGAGGTGTCTGCCTGAATGGGCCTGGTCCCGAGCAAAAGAAGAGTTAAGATTAAAAAAGCCGTAAGGGTTTTCATCAGTTAGAGCTTTAGAGCAATCTCGAAGCCACCTGACCAGCGCTTTTTTTAGCTCTGAGGCTTAAGATATCTCAATTTTTGTCTCTCGGGTGTAGGAAGTACG
>CAZDFM010000705.1:0-1652 GCA_964504465.1 uncultured Pseudobdellovibrionaceae bacterium
TGAGCCAAATTGGAGAGCCTATCTAAAGTGCCGAGAAGCTAGGTCTTGAACCTTCGCTACGACCTCTTTAAGACCGAGGTCACTAGTATCAATTACATGAGCATTCTCAGGCACTTACAAAGGAGCGGCTTCGCGGCTTGTATCTTGAGTGTCCCGCTTTTTTTGAGCCTCTTTGACCTTCTCAAGACTTGCCCCTTCTTCGAGTGCCCGGCGCTCGGCACGGCTGTCACTATGGGCAGTGAGATAAATTTTAAGGTGAGCATCAGGAAATATCACAGTTCCACAATCTCGGCCTTCGGCCACTAACCCAGAGCCTTCTCCTTGACCAAACTGTCTTTGGGCCTCCAGCAAGGCTTTTCGAACTTGGGGATAATGACTGATTTGCGAAGCGATATTGCCGACTTCCTCCATATATATGGAGTCCGTCACATCTTGATCGTCCAAAAAAACAAGGGTTCGTTCAGGTCGAGTCTCAACCCGCCAATCTGAAGACGTGGCCAAATCTGCCAATGACTTTTCATCATCAAGAGGAACGCCGCGAGTGCGAGCGACATAGGCCAGACCTCGATAAAAAGCACCTGTCGACAACCATTGCCACCCCAAACGAGCCGCAAGGTCTCGACTGACTGAGGATTTTCCGGAAGCTGCGGGACCATCAATTGTAATCAACATCTTTTTCTTCATCATTAATTGAACAGATCTTAAAAAATTTAAAGGCAGTCATAAAAGACCTAAAATCAAAGCGGGAGGAGGAAGGCGTATGGCAATACGTCGACGACGAACCAACGCAGAGTTTAGGTCTTTTTGGGCTGCCTTTAGGTATATGACTTGGATTTGGGGATGTCTTCAAGAACTTTTTCTAAGGTCTGCACCGCTCTTTGGTTCTCCGAAGGCAGACCCACACTGATGCGTAAATGCTGTGCAAATCCATAATTTTTCAGAGGGCGAGCAATCACACCTTGTTTGAGCCAAGCTTGATAGACCGCTTGCGAATCTCGAAGCGTATCAAAAAAGACAAAATTGCCTTGGGATTCGCAGTAAGGAAGGCCGAGCCTCTCAAAGTTTTTGTAAAACTCATCGAGTCCTTCTGCATTCAATTGCTGACCCTTTTTAATATAGTCTTTGTCATTGAGGGCGCCAATTGCTGCGGCTTGCGAAAGAGAGTTCACATTAAAGGGATTGCGCACCCGATTGACCAGATCAATCACATCTGGTTGCGCGGCTAGAGCTCCTAACCTCAAGCCAGCCATCCCAAAAACTTTGCTCATTGTTCTTAACACCGCCAATCTTGGAAATTCTTTAAGTAATTCAAATGCGGGTTGGTAGTCTTTAGCTCTGACAAACTCCACATAGGCCTCATCGAGAACAGTTAATAAATTTTCATTCTCATGGGCCAGCTCAAGTATCGACCTCACTTCAGATCCATTAAGATAAGTTCCCGTCGGATTATTGGGGTTCGCGATAAATAAAATTCGAAGCTTTGGATCTTTTTTACTGAGCTCGCTTTTGATCGCTTCAACCGAAAATCGATAATCTGGTGTGAGTGGCGTTTCTATCACACCGACTCTAGAAGCCTGGGCACAAACTCGGTAGGCAACAAAGGCCGCCTGCGAAGTTAGAATTTTTTCTCCAGGCTCACAGTAGATTCGGAC
>CAZDFM010000706.1:0-1648 GCA_964504465.1 uncultured Pseudobdellovibrionaceae bacterium
GCCATCGAGAGTGCTGATGTCCATACCGGCAAAGTTCTCCAGCAGCCATGGCAGAGGCAGGGATTTCTCCGGCATCAATCGCAGCAGCCAATAAAGCCTTAGCAGATGCTGGCGTTGGTGGAGCTTCAGTTGGCTCAATGGGCTTAGAGACAGGCGGCGGTGGTTATAGTGCTGGAGGCGGCGGTGGAGGCGGTAGCTCGGGTTCTGCCTTAGACGATTATTTTGCAAGTTTAAATAAGGCTAAAAAAGGTGAGAAAGACCGAATGGTCGCAGGCAAAAGCTTAAATTATGGAAGCGACCCGATCGGCGTAAAAATGGACAATATTTTTATGATGGTTCACCGTCGTTACCAAGGTAAACGTAAAGTGAATTCATATTTTCTTGAGAGAATGCCGGCTTCAGAAAAGCCAAGCACGAATAAAAAATTCGGCAAAATGTAATTCGATCTTACTTGAGTGCGGAGTAGAGCTTCTCATTCTGGTGAAGTCGCCCCTGAGGAAGCAACACACTTGATTCAAGTTGGCTTCCCTCAGCGAGGCTTGATCCTTCGCCGACCACAAAAAAATCTTTAAGTTGGCAACCCTGTGAGAGTTTTACCGCTCGACCCACGATGCCTTGTGAGCCTGACTTAATCGCAACGTTATCTGCAATAGGCTGGTTTGAATACACGCCTTCTTTTTTGTAGTTATCCCAACCCGGAGTAAAACGTTTTAAAATAGCTTCGAGGTATCTGGCCTGCGAGCTATTTTGATTGAGCGTGTTTAAACAAATACGGGTGGCATCAAGATAATTTTTAGGATCGCCGGTTTCAAACCACTGAAGAGTTGGATCAACATACGCTAAAACCTTTTCGCCAGCAGCAATGGCTTTAACTAAAACCTCGTAAAGAATATTCGACGAACCTGCGGGTAAATATTCAAAAATTTTCGGAGAAAAAAGCATAACGCTTGCGAAGTGGTATCCAGTTAAACCAGGAACCAGAGTCTTTGAAAACGTCTTAACCCTTGCCCAATCAAAGCCAGCTTCAGGCGTCGCCTTTTCGGTAAATACGCCACCTAAGCTTTTTCCGACTTCTTCGTGCGGGCAACAAAGTAATGTCGCAAGGGCGCCCTGCTGTTCGTGAAACTCTTTGAACTTATTTAAGATCAAAGTGTCGTTTGATAAGCTTACAACATCTCCGTTCATTAAAAAAACAGGCTGCGTTTTATCAAGAAGTTGGCTTGCTTGCCAGAGGCCTCCACCGCTTCCCAATATTTCGGCCTCGTGACTAAAAGAAACTTTATAAGAGGGTTTTGAGAGTCTTTCGGCAGCGTAACGAATGCTATCGGGCGCGTGGTGAGTGTTAAAGACTGCGTGTTTCAACCCAATACTTTCGAGGAGAAAAAGAGAATACCCAAGCATTGGAACATTTAAAAAAGGTAAGGCAGGTTTTGCGACAGTCTCAGTATGAGGTCATAGGCGGGTGCCAAGACCAGCAGTTAAGATCAGGGCTTGCATTCTTTATCGAACTCCCGATCCAACAAGTTGTGGTCTTCAATGATTCTTAAAAAACCTTGGTAATCGGGCTGATCTTTAAGGGCTATAGCCACTTTTCTGATCGTGGGTTTTATATATTTTAAATAACGAAGATCGTTTCGATTATTAAAAA
>CAZDFM010000707.1:0-1635 GCA_964504465.1 uncultured Pseudobdellovibrionaceae bacterium
CTCGCCACTTATTTGGGGAGCAACGCTCTCGCCTCAAGTTTAGTCCTCGCCTGCTTTTTCTTTTTTATGGCTCTTGGATATTACAGCTTGGGTCGCGCTACAAAAAAGTTGATCTCAAACAAACTCAGCCTCTTTGCAATTTTAGAACTGCTCATTGGTCTTTACGGATTTTTCTCTCCCGATTTTTTTGATTTGTTAAGCCAAGGGTTTACCTTTCAGTCCGAATCGATGTTTATAAATATTGCGATGAATTTGTTATTTACGTCGCTGTTTATTGGCTTTCCCACTTTTTTAATGGGAGGCACCTTACCTGTTTTAACCGAAGGATTGGTTCGCTCTTTTGACCTTTCTCACCGAATTCATGCCTGGATTTACTCGATCAACACCCTGGGTGCGTTTATCGGAACTCTGCTTGCAGGGTTTTATTTTATCGAAACCTTTGGCCTAGCATTGACTTTGTTTTTTGCAAGCATCAGTAACTTTGCTATTGCGTTCTTTGCGTATTTTTTCAGTAAAAATCCGGATTATAATTTCGAGGGTCTTGCAACAGAATCTCGTGAAGATCAAATGGCTTCGGCATCAAAGGCTACTCTTTACGCCATCTCGTTTATGTCGGGCTTTTATGTTTTTACTTTTGAGAGTTTGTTTATTCGAATGGCTGCCCTTTCGATGGGACCTTACCGATTTACTTACACAATTATTGTCGCAAGTTTCATCTTGGCCATTGCACTCGGGAGTTTTTCGGTCAGCGCCTTTCGAAGAATTTACGGCATAAAACATTTACTGATCGTGCAGATGGCGCTTTGTGTGAGTTTGATAGGGCTTCACGTGAGCGTCCCCTACTGGCCCAACGTGTTTTACCGCATTCGAACCTTAATTCAGCCCGCGGCCGTGAATCTTCCAGCGATTTGGACATTAAATAGTTTGTTTTTAATTTTGATTTTGCTGATCCCCGTGGGCCTGATGGGCATGCAGCTCCCTTTGCTTTTTGCTTTACTTAAAGAAAAAAAGATTCATTTGTCAGAGACCGTGGGCCGAGTTTACGCGGTCAATTCACTCGGTAGTTTTTTTGGAGCTTTAATCGGCGGCTATTTGCTTTATCACTTTGTTGGTGCCCCGGTGGTTTCGAAGTTTGGTTTGGTATTGGTGCTGGGGACTTTGCTGCTCTTGATTTTATTTTTTGCACGCGAGATGAGCGCGCGATTTAGGTACGGGGCACTGGGTGTACTTGCGGCGGCTGTGCTTGCGGTGATTTTGCTGCCGGGATGGCCGCATAAGAATTATTCGCCTTCGTTGTTTTCAGCCGGGGCCCAACTATCTGGCGCATCTACTCCCGAAGAACTAATAAAACTTGCGAATCAGGCGTCAGATTCAAAAATTCTTTTTGCAAAGTATGGCCCTAATTCTCATGTCAGCGTGGTCGATGAAGATATTTATGGCCGGATTCTTTATATTAATGGAAAGCCTGATGCTGCTACAAAACTAGATTCTAATGTGCGGAGCTTCAACATTAGCTTTCCTTTAATCTTCTCTCCTAAAATTGAAGAGATTTTTATTGTTGGCTTAGGTGCTTCTAGGTCTTTGGGAATTGCTAGTTTGCAGCCCGAAGTTAAGCATATCGATATTGTTGAAATG
>CAZDFM010000708.1:0-1622 GCA_964504465.1 uncultured Pseudobdellovibrionaceae bacterium
CGACTGAGAAGTAGGCGACTTTTTTCTTTTCGGTGAGTGCAGCATGAAGTGCGATATTTAACGAGAAAGCGGTCTTTCCCATTGAAGGACGGGCGGCAACGATTGTCATCTCACCCGGTTGAAGTCCTGCGGTCATTTCGTCAAGCTCAGTGAAGCCCATGGCGAGGCCTGTGATCTTCTCTTTGTTTGCCGCCATCTGTTCGATTTTTTCAATCGACATACGAACGAGTTCGCTTGCATCAATTAAACCCGAAACGTTTTTAGCTTCGGCGACTTTAAATACTTCGCCCTCAATATTATCTAAAAAGTTATCAACCGAGTCGAAATCTTGCGAATAGGCGCGTTCAATAAAGCTCTGGCTTACGTTGATGATCTTACGGAGCATCGCTTTATCTTTAACGATCTTTAAATGCGAACTGAGGTTGGCGGTCGAAGGAATACTGTCGAGTAGTTCACTGATGTAGGCCGGGCCTCCAACACTGTCGAGCTCGCCTGTCCCCATAAGTTGGTTTGTAAGCGTCACGAGATCTGAAGGATAGCTACGTTTCTTGAGTTCGTAGATGGCTCTAAAGATAGTACGGTGAGCGGGCTTATAAAAGTCCTCTTCACGAAGCTGATCAACAACTTCGTCCCACGCATTTTCATCGAGAAGTAAACTCCCGAGGACCGATTGCTCGGCATCAAAATTGTGGGGCGGAACACGTTGGATCATAGCTGCTCAACTCGTTTAAAACCGTTAAAATTTTGCGGGCCTTGTTCAAATGAAGCAGCCTTAGATGACCCGCTGATGTTCGTATCGAGATGGAATTTTCCGCTGTGGGAGCGCCGCTTAAGGCACTGCCCTCAAAAGGAATTAATTCGTTGTGAGGCTATTACGCACTCGAATTTGATAGGTATCAATCTTTTTCTTAAGAGTGTTTCGGTTGATGCCGAGCATTTTTGCCGTCTTAACTTGGTTACCGTTATAAACGCGTAATGCAAGTTCGATTAGAGGACGTTCAACTTGCTCAAGAACAATACGGTGCAAACCGTCGAGTTCTACTTGAGCTTCACGTTGTTGTTCAAAAAGAACTTCAAGCTTGCTCTTTACAAGTTTCTCTAAAGAAACGGTCTGAAGATTTGCGACAAATAGATTATCAGAATTATTTAAGTTGGGAGTCATAGGACTCTTATCCCCCGAGGTTCAACTGTTAAAAAACTTAAACTCCACGCTGAGTAGGAGACCAGATATACTTATGTAGCTGCAATTGCAAGCGTGCATGCGATCCTGTCGAAAGAATTTTTTTTGCAAGCCAATTTTCGCTTACGACGCCGTATGATGGACTGTATAAAACCAAGTTTTTTTCGAATAAATCGTTTTCTCTTGAAAAATTCTCGGCCCATTCAAAATCTTTTTCGGAGCAGATGACAAATTTGAATTCTATGTTGACAGACCCGAGCGATAAATTTTCTTTGCTGAATTTATCGGGCTCTCCACTATCGGGCGTTTTGATATCAATTACTTTTAACACTCGTGGATCAACTTTTGCGCAAGAAAGATCACCCGAAGTTTCAAGTGACACTTTGTAACCAAGGTCACAAAGTTTTTCCATCAGCGGCAAAGTTTCTTTTTGCAAAAGTGG
>CAZDFM010000709.1:0-1618 GCA_964504465.1 uncultured Pseudobdellovibrionaceae bacterium
GCAAAATTTTACTTAATCATTTAGGCATGACGGGCAGTTGGCGCAAAGTGGATTCAACCCACGAGCTCGGACTTCACGATCACGTCATCTTGCATTTTGGTGGAGGGCTGAATCTTATTTACCGCGACCCTCGTCGTTTTGGATATTTCGACTTGCTGGATGAAAGCAGTTGGAAGCAGAGCGCGTGGTTTGCGCATCTGGGGCTTGAGCCTTTAACTTCAGAATTTACAGCAGAATATTTATTTGAAAAGTCGCGAAAAAAAACAACGCCAATTAAGACGTTCCTGATGGATCAAAAAGTGGTGGTCGGGGTCGGAAACATCTATGCTTCAGAAGCGCTGTTTATGGCCGGAATCCGTCCCGAACGGAAAGCGAAAACGTTAAAGCTCAGTGAAAGTAAAATTCTCGTGAAGGCGATTCAAAAGATTTTAAATCGCTCGATTGAAAAAGGTGGCTCAACCATCCGTGATTTTGTTTCTGCTGGTGGGGAGAGCGGCTATTTTGCTCAGTCGTTAAAAGTTTATGACCGCAAAGGCGAGAAGTGTAAGAAGTGTCGCGAATTGATTAAGCATAAGGTGCTTGCGGGCCGCTCCACCTATTGGTGTGCTCATTGTCAAAAATAAGTTTTAAATTTTCTTTTGTTGCGATTGGCTATTTGAGTTTATTTGCGCTCGCCTTTACGGACAACCTGAGGGGACCTTACTTTCCTGCGCTGCTCGACAATTTAAAACTGAGCGATACGCAAGGGGCCTTTTTCTTTGCCACAACTTCGGCAGTTGCATTTTTGGCAAGCTGGTGGAGTCGGCTTGCGATCGCCCGCTTTAGTTCTATTAAGGTCTTAGCCTTTGGCCTTTGGGTAACCTGCTTGAGTGCGGGTGCAATATCATCTTCGACGAATTTTTTCGTACTGTTGCTAAGTGCAGGCCTCTTTGGGATTGGGTTTGGCACAATCTCGGTCGCCATGAATATTGCGATTGCCGAAGGGGCACCGGCTGAGTGGCGCAGAAGAGTGCTGTCTGGACTGCACGGAGTTTACGGCTTTGCTTC
Source organism: uncultured Pseudobdellovibrionaceae bacterium (assembly GCA_964504465.1). Classification (GTDB taxonomy): domain Bacteria; phylum Bdellovibrionota; class Bdellovibrionia; order Bdellovibrionales; family UBA1609; genus CAZDFM01. Next base: position 1,048 of record CAZDFM010000709.1, read on the forward strand.
GTTTTTGTCGCCCGTTCTCGTTGGAGTTATTCTTAATTTCGATTGGGGTTGGCGCGAGGGTTTTAAGATTGCGATGCTCCCAACATTTGTGATTGGCGTTTACGCTCTCATTTTGGCGGCTCGAGAAAATCCCGGTCCCGAAGTAAAAAAGCCAACCGAAGAAAAGTTAAAAGGCAAAACCCGTGGGCTTGCGCTTTGGCTTTCTTTTTCGGTGTCGGTGTATTTGTTTGCAGAACTGACTCTTTCGACCAGACTGGTTCTTTATCTTGTGCGGGATAAGTCGATGAATCTCTCAGAAGCTGCAACTTATTTGAGTTTATTTTTTGCCTGTCTTTGTTTAGCGCGAGTGCTATTTTTAATAGTCGAGATACGTTTTACAGTTTGGCGCTTGATACAATCCTGTCTTTTGCTTTCCATCGTGTTCTTAGTTTGTGGCTTAACACTTCACCCGGTTTTTTTAAGCCTCACAGGCTTAACTTTAGGTCCGTTTGTCCCGGCGGCAGTTGAACATCAGATGCAGTTGTTTCGAAACTTTCAAAGCGAAGTGGTGTCTTACACCATGGCGTTTTTT
>CAZDFM010000710.1:0-1610 GCA_964504465.1 uncultured Pseudobdellovibrionaceae bacterium
GAATCTTGAGCTGAGCCAGTGCTTCATCCGTCACGCGGCGAGATTCTTTGACTCTCGCGATATAAGCTCGAGCGTCTGATTCTTCTGAGATCAGATGGAAGTTAATGAGAAAAGAAGGGAGGCTCGCATGAAAACCGAAACTTGGATTGATGGGGTAATTGTGATGACGGTACGGGTATTCACGTATTGATTCAAGCAACTCTCGTTCTGCAAGTTCAAAACTGAGTTTAGCCGTAAGGTCCAATTCAAAACTGCTCCAGTTTTTCTTTAACTCAAGCAGGTCAAGTTCGTCTAAGCGCAGATCTTCTTTAGATTTTTCTTCAGTCCAAGTGTCGAGTTTGTCGTAGTCGGTCTTGAGACCCAAGTAAGTTTTTGATTGCGGGCTTCGTTCGGCACGTTCATCAAATTTTTTATCAAGGTAGAGATTAAATTGTTCGGTAACAGACTTGGTGTCGATCTTTCGGCTTGAGCAAGCAAACAAAAAAACCGGTAACAACATTACGAGTAGAATTTTAGGAAAGTTTAGGTTCGGTCTTTTTGCTCGCATCTTTTAGTCCCTTCAGAAAGAATATAAAAGATGCTACCAAGATCATGAGGCTCAACCAAGACGAAACGCTTAATGAAAAGAAATTTTCACCGCGAGGATCATTGCGAAACTGTTCGATGATCAGTCGCGCCACTGCATAATTCATGGCGGTAAAGAAAAATATTTGTCCTTGTGTTTTAAAAAACTTTGAATTTTTTCTGGTGAATTGAAGGCGAGCGAGGATTTCCCAAAAAATCAAAGCCCAAAGCATAGAGTAAATGGGAGTTGGATGGAGCGCAATTCCCGATGGCGCTTCTGAGCCGGGTGGATAGCTGATGCCCCACGGGAGATCCGTCGGACGCCCATAGCCACTTCCTGAAAGCAAAGTCGCAAAACGTCCGAGCGCATACATAAGTGGAAATACCAGCGCTAGCAGGTCGAGCCAGGGCAAAAGTTTTTCTTTTCGAAATTTTAAAAACCCGGTGCCTAAAAGTAAGGCTCCGGCAAGGCCACCGTAAAACACAAAGCCGCCTTGCCAAATCCAAAAGACAGCCATGGGTTCTTCAAGATAGTAACGAGGCTCTTCGTAGACGATGTGAAAAAGCCTAGCACCTAAAAAAGCACCTATCAGCAGGGCAAGCGCCAGGTCCATTGAAGTTTTAATCGAAAGGTCTTCGCGCTCAACGAGCCTCACGAGATAAAGAATCCCTAGGCAAGCAGAAATCGAAATTACTAAAAAGTAGCTGGGGATTTGGATGGACCCAAAAGTTAAAAACGGCAACACCTACGCACCCCTAAAAGCAAGAAAGGACTATCTTTATAGTCCTTTCTCTGTGCGTGGGGCGCAATGAGATTTTTGGATTTTACGTAGGCAGGTTCTTAAAGCTTAAATGAAATTCCGCCCATTAAAGTAAAACCTTGTTGAATCGTGTCACCGCGAGCAGGTAATTGGTCCATAAAACCGCGGTTATAAACACCCTCAATAAGGAAGTCTGACTTTTCGTTCATTTTAAACTTTCCACCCAATCCAAGTGCTGCGATCAGATCGATTTTGCGAACGTCGTCTTCTTTCGAAGAACTAGTT
>CAZDFM010000711.1:0-1598 GCA_964504465.1 uncultured Pseudobdellovibrionaceae bacterium
TTTGCAAAAACTGCGAATTCTATGATCCAAAAGTATACAACGAATGCCGCGAAACTTCGGCGGATGTCGTTCGCGAAAAAGAACGAGCCAATTACTGCGAATACTTTCAGCCAAAACAAGGGGCGGGGAGTTCCGCCGATTCAGTAAAAAAAGATTTGCTCTCAGCGGCTGAAGCTCTTTTTAAAAAGAAACCCTAGGCCGTTGTCTATAGACGCTAAGAAAGCGTCATTCCCAGAGCTAAGACCCAGCCTGTCATTGGCTTTACAACCGCTTCGAAAACTAAGTAACTTCCGCCTGCTTTTAAGAATAAATCCAAAACGCCTGTTGGGGTCGCCGATAAAAATCCAAGTCGTGCTTGTTCTCGTTCGGCGGTTTCTAAATCTTTTGCGAACTGAACCAAACCTTGAGTGCTTTGGCTCTTTCCGTCAGCTTTTAAATGAGCATCTAAAAAGTTTCGAACCTGTACCCATGTAGTGGTTCCAAACTCGTAGTCACGTGCCGCGGTTACGAGAAATGGAATGCCTTTTCCACCATGAGTGTTGGCTTCACGAATAAATTCTTGAACAAACGCGAGATCCACAGGCTTTTCGCCCAATTGTTTTTTAAGAGAGAGAAGACCAGGTCCATGCGCATTTCGGCTGCGGTGATCTCGTAAGAATTCTGCAAACCAGTTCAAACTCTGGTGCGGGATATGACCAATGGCTGCTGGAATTTGGCGCGCGAAGTTCGTGGCTCGTTGAAAGATATTGGGTCTATCTCCGCCATCCTTCTTCACTAAACTTGGATGAGAAGGAATCGCGTCTATCGGTGCGAGGAGTGCATTTAGCAAACGGGGATGGCTGATGATATTCATTAAAGCGCTTATCATTTGGTCAAAAGCTTCACGGCGCACAGATGCACGTCGAGGTGCCATCGCGGCAAAAGGAAGTTCTAAAGAGCCAGGGACGGGTTCGCCGTAGTAAGCTTTTCTTACCCATTCAATAGCGTCTTTGCCGTCGAAGTCGATTTCGTCTCGAAACAAAATAGGAAAGTGCACGTTTGCGATTTGAGATAAACCGATGCGTTCAACAAGACTGTTCACCCCTTGATCTGTGACCAAAGTAATTTGTGATTCAAGTGCGCGTGCATTTCGAGCTAGCTTGCTTGTGCGCGACTCAATGTCGAGCTGAGCTTGAAAGTCTGATACTTCATTGGTGTTCTCTTCAATAAGAAGTGTTTCAGCAGGCATAGGTTGGCCGGCGATAATCTGATCAAGCCGCGCTCGAAGTGCCATATAATCAAAATAAGAAGTACCTAAAATATCGGCTTGTTCGAGCATGATTTTTTCAGCTTGTGCTTTTACAGTTTCGATTTCGGCGAGTGCCGAAGGTTGGGCCGCCGCTAAATTTGAAAGGGCCTGGTGTAAGGGACGTAAGCGAAGAAGCACAAGTGCTGCCGTTTCAACCCGTGTAAAAAGCCGTTGAAAGTTATTAGCCGCGCCCGAAATGTTTCCGTCTTTGACAAAACGAGTGAGTTGGTCAGCTTGAAGCTGTCTTTCGAGCCAGATACGCTGACCATAGATACCTTGAAATTTTTCAAAGACGCGACCAATGCCAAGG
>CAZDFM010000712.1:0-1596 GCA_964504465.1 uncultured Pseudobdellovibrionaceae bacterium
ATTGAATCTGCGGACGACCCGAAACCTTAGAAGTCACATTGAAGATCGAGTTTTTGTTGTACTTCATGAGGTCTGGCCAAACAAAGAACTGCATAAACTTTGAAGCTAAGAGTTTATTAAAAGCTTCGAATCGGTTGAGCTGGTAAAACGCCACACGGTCTTGTGCAATATCACCAATTAAAGACTCTGCTGCCAGCCCAGGAAAGATCAATGCTGGCGTGTCGCCATTTAAGTTTTTTAAACTCTTATTTACATCAAGAAGCACCATCTCAGGCTGTGAATTGATTTTAGTATCACCAAGACGTTCAACCGAAATAATTCCTTTTAGTAATAGCCCTTTTTCTACCGCGGCTTCGACCCCAGTCATTTCCATAACCAAAGCAGTTTGTAGATCTGAAAAAAGTCTTTGAGGTTTTCTGTATTGTTCCAATGATTTTGTGATCGTTTGATTAAAATAAGTCTCGAGATGGTTTTCGATAAGAGCTACAAACCGGTCTGGATTGGCGAGCTGTTTCGTGATTTCGTTTTTAACTATCTCGCCAAAGCCTGAAGGACCTTGGCATTTAATATTGCCAATCTTCCACGAGTTTTTTGGCCAATTGATTTTTAAAGAAGACAGGTCAGCCTCTAGCTCTGTACCTAGGCTTTTCCATCCCCAAGACATATCCATTTGCGCAGCCGATTGAATGAGTTCGAAGCTATCACAAGTCGCTGAAAACTTAATTGTGGCCTTTACGCCGCCGTACCACTGGTCCACAACTTTATTAATGCTAAAACCACCGATCGTGATTTTTGCGTTCATACGATCAGCTTGCCAAAGAGTTTCGCCTCTTTCTGAGCCGCTATTTTTAATAGTCGTGTCTATCTCTACCTGAATGTTCGACAAATTTATCGGAATTTCTTGGGCCACAAATTTCATTGGGCCTAAGTTAAAGTTAAAATGTACTAGACCATTCTCGGTTTGACCCGCAAGCGCTTGGTCCGCAAGAAATTGCCAAGGTACAAAGATCCCTGATTCATAAACTTTTTTAACTGACGTGTCTTGTGCCTCTGTAAAAGGCGAAAAACTCATCAAGCTTAGGAGCAACAAGCCCGATAAAAAATTACTATGAAAGAACCGAAAAATGATAAAAATCGCCACTTGGAACTCCTTGATTCAACAACAAACGAATCGACTGACCTTAAACCTATCGGACAAAGGTCGAGCGACAAACAGGGGTTGGGAAAGAATTTTTCACAAAATTTACGTGGCCTTACGATGTCTGACAAAAGTGTCAAACTGTTGAGTGCATCGCTTGCATTACTGCTCATTGGTTTTTCAGTTTGGGGAATTTCACAAATCCCAAAACTGAATATGAACTATTCTGTCGAACAATTTTTCCCCAAAGAGCATCCGCTTGTCACCGAAGCTAACAAAATTCGTCAAACTTTTTATCTCGAAGACCGCTCGTCCTATTTTATTGTTTTGAAGCTGCCTAACGATTCTAAAACGACTTGGCTGGCGCCTGAACGCCTTGAGACCTTAAATGAACTCTCAGCTCACTTTAAGTCTCATTCTGATATTGTCAGCGTTTTGTCTTTAAATATGATTCAAGG
>CAZDFM010000713.1:0-1567 GCA_964504465.1 uncultured Pseudobdellovibrionaceae bacterium
CTTCGTACTCTCCGAGTCCCTTTACCCAGTAAAGCTGTGTGTGCCCACCAGAAATTGCGAGCGCCACATAAGGAAAGCTAAAGTCTTCGGGAGGAGAATACTTTGAATCTTTTAAAAACGGCGCAACCAAATGACCTTCGAGATGATTTACGCCGATCCAAGGTAAGTTGTAGCATAGAGCTAAAGTTTTAGCCGTCACTAGCCCCACAAGTAGCGAGCCAAGGAGCCCCGGCCGAGCAGTCACCACTATGCCATCAATGTCTTTCCACTCAAGACTTGCACGCTTTAATGTCTCATCTATTAAGGGCAGTAAAGTTTCTGAATGATCACGGCTAGCAAGCTCAGGTACGATGCCGCCAAACACTTGGTGAGTTAAATCTTGATTGGCTGACAGGAGTTCTCGAACCCATCCTCCCGTCTCCACGAGCGCGACAGAGGTGTCGTCGCAACTCGTTTCAATGGCTAGGACACGTTTCACTCAAGACTCACTTTACGCTTTTTAGACGTGTGTTCGCTTTTTTAGCTTCACCGCTTTTGGGGAACTTTGAAACGACTTCGTTATAAAAAGCAGTCGCTTCATCTTTCATATTTAACTCTTGAAAGCACACTCCGATTTTATAAGTGGCTTCGGCGTAATTTTTGCCTTTTGGATTTTGGTCGCGGTAGCTTTCGTAAGCTAAAATGGCTTCTTGCCATTCTTTTTTGCCAAAGAGTCCTTCTGCTCGCTCGAAGTTTCCTTTAGCAGGAACAGCGCTGCTAGTTTCTAGATCTTTTTTTTTTAGATCATGCATGTCTTTGACCAGACCTAAGAGCTGAAGCTCCATATTTTTTAGAGCTTCTTCAAAAGCTCTAAACCGGCGATCCATCTCTTGATTCTGACGTTGGCGCTCTTCAAGAGTTGAAGTGGCATTCGCATGAGACTGAGTAAGCTGGTTTTCGAGAATATCTAATCGATTGCGAAGTTCTTTGAATTGGTTTTCGTACTGATCATCTACAGGTGCAGGTGGAAGACTGCGAACTTGCTCTTGTTGCTGCATCTGATTTTGTGCTCGCTGAGTTTGCTGAGTCGAAGGACCGCCGCCTCCGCGCAGCTCTTGGCGAGTTTGCAGACAGGCTGTAAGGCTTAGGCTCGTAACTAGTGCGAATCCTAAAACAGAAACTTTTTTTACCATCATGGCGCTAACTCCCCAGATTGAAACTTCTTTAAGCGGGTCACATTTTCGGCTTTTTCAGCGTATTGTTTGGCTAAGTCTAAATCGATTTTGGCCTGAGCGTAATCCGCAATTTCAAAGGCTTTTTGGCCTTTGCGGTAATGCTGCTCAGCTTTATACCAAAATCCACTGGCATGTCTGCCAGATTCCGCAGCTCGAGCCGCTTTCATCGCAGTTTCAGCTAAAGTGTACTCTTCGATGGGTGGTGGCGCTGCACAGGACGGAAGAAAAGAGAGGACCATGAAGAGCGTGAATGTCGCGATTTTCAGGGTCATGAGGTCCTCATTTGGAAACGTAACTCGTAGAGATTAGAAATTATGACCGAATTTCTAATCTCTATCACCTAAATTCTATTA
>CAZDFM010000714.1:0-1552 GCA_964504465.1 uncultured Pseudobdellovibrionaceae bacterium
GCGCTAGACACCAACGTGTTCGATTTAGTTCTTATGGACGTCAAGATGCCCGAGATGGACGGCTTGACTGCGCTTGAGCAAATCAAAGCTCGCGATCCTAAAACTTTTGTTGTGATCATGACGGCGCATGCAAATTTGCAAGATGCAGTTTTAGCGATCAAAGAAGGCGCTTACGACTACGTCGAAAAACCCGTACAACCCGATAAGCTCGGAGAAATCGTACGCAAAGCTCTAGAGACTCAGGAGATGGTATCTGATCTTGCAGTTTCAAGCCCCATTATGGACGACGATATCGACAGTGAATTTGTAGGATCGTCTGAAAAAATGTCTGAAATCTTTCACCTCATCAACCGTCTTTCGCAAGTTGAAACGACTGTGATGATTCGTGGAGAAAACGGCACCGGCAAAGAACTCGTAGCCAAAGCGATTCATTTAAGTTCCCCTCGTAAACACGGTGAGTTCGTCGCCATCAACTGTGGCGCGATTCCTGAAGAGCTTATGGAGTCTGAACTTTTCGGTCACGAAAAGGGAGCCTTCACTGGTGCTAACGAACGAAAGATCGGAAAATTTCAACTCGCCAACAAAGGTACTTTATTTTTAGATGAAATCGCTGAACTTAAACCCGAAATGCAGGTGAAACTGCTAAGAGTACTACAAGAAAAGAAATTCACTCCTGTTGGCTCTAATCGCGAAGTCAAAACTGCCGCACGCATCATCACCGCGACTAACCGCAATCTCGAAAAAATGATTCAAGATGGATACTTTAGAGAAGATCTATTCTATCGCTTGAATGTTATGCCTATCTTTCTACCGCCTCTGCGAGAAAGACTTGATGACCTGGAAGGTTTGCTAAAATTTTTCATCGACAAATATAATCGAAAAGTTTCACGCAACATCGAATCCTTTGCCCCAGAAGTCATCGACCTTTTCAAACGCTACCCATGGCCCGGAAACGTCCGCGAACTTGAGAACATCATTGAGCGCGCATTTATCATTTCAAACTCAAATCAGATTAGCTTAGAACAAATTCCTGATACCTTAAAGAATGCGGCCGAAGCACAAGTGAATATCGACTTTCTTCAGCACTATTCAGGCCCCTTGGATTTCGACACTTTTAAAGAAGAGACTGAAAAAGAATTTATTATTCAGGCATTGAAAGCGAACCGCGGTCGAATCAACCAAACCGTCGCCCACGCGAATATTCCCAAAAATACACTGCTACGAAAAATTAAGAAGTACAGCATTAGCGTTAAGGACTTTCTCGAAGACTAGGTTTTGTCTACAAGGACTTAATTGCCTCAAAGACGTCGTCTGCAGAAATCAACTTCATGCAACTATGATGCACCAAAGGACATTTTACGTGTCCATGCAGTCCACAAGGTCTGCAACTCAGATCTTTCTGTACGACGATAGCGTGGGTTTGCCAGGGGCGATACCCAATCTCTAAAACTGTGGGTCCAAACACTGCGACCGTAGGAATCCCAGCAAGAGCTCCCAGATGCATCGACCCAGAATCATTGCTCACTAGAACTTGGCCTTTTGTGAGTGCTAA
>CAZDFM010000715.1:0-1551 GCA_964504465.1 uncultured Pseudobdellovibrionaceae bacterium
GATCGCGTGCACAAACGGGTACGGACTGATTCACGATTTGTGCGGGAGCGCGCTCGGCGTAACGTCGCTTTTGATAACGATCAAAGGAAGCAAAGGTGCCGCTCGTTTCTTTGGGTTTTAGGGTGCAGGAACCTAAAAGAACCGACAAAAGCAGAATCCCAAATAATTTTAGAAGCAGATGTTTATTCATGCTCCATCACCCTCAAAACGGTTCCGGAGTTTGCGTCATAGAGTACGGAGTACGGTAGATCTAAAAAATGGACGACGACGAGGTGACGATGATCGAGTGTATACTTGCGATCAAAAGAGCGCGGCTGCGAAATTTCTCTTCGTTTAGCGTTCGGAAGCTGAAACCAGTATTGGACTTTCTTTTCCTTCTCAAGAGGTTCACGATGGAAGGCCACAACTCGATTGTGCTCTAATTGGTAAGCGCGATCTGAGGCGTATAAAATCAATTCAACTTTTTCTCCCGGAGTTACTTCGGTCAAAGTTTCTTCAGAGAGCGGTGCTCCCATTTCTGATACCAGTTCACCTTTTGATTTCCCAATCTGAGACGAACCGAGACGGTTTTTTGAACCGCGATCACATCCTACGAGGGAGAACATGAGGATGAGACAAAATGTTAAACGAACTTGGGTCATCGATTTGATTTTAAAGCGAAAATAAGGCTCAGCCCACCGGCATATTTTACCTCTCGATTGATGGCTCTGACCGACCGAGAAGCTCTGTAGGATGAAAACCATACCGAACGAATACTTTCGCAACCGCTTTAGAAACCAAGTGTCAAACCTCATCACAATGGGAAGCATTCTTGGACTGATGAGCTTAGGACTTTTTGGTGGTGCCATTGTCGGCGTTCAAGTCGCCCGCAGCATGGGCGATATCTTTGCGGCGTCAGAAGCCATCAAAGCCCTTGTTGTCATTTTGGTGACGGTTGGCGGATTTTGCGTTTCTCTTTTTGCGGCTTATTCCTTGAGTCCGATTTTAATTCGAATTTCGTTACGGGCAAAAACCTGCCTCTACCCTAAAGCGGTTCAAGCATTTCAGCGACTCCATTCAGCTCAACGAGGACTACAAATTGAACTTTACGAAGTGGATGATCAATCCAACCCTCAATTTGGTGTTAACGTCGTCGTCGCCGGATTTACTTTGGGTCGAGGATTTTTGCGTCCCGCAATTTTTGCCTCAAAAACCGTCATTTACAGCTGCACTGAAGTAGAATTGCACGCTATTTTTTCGCACGAAATTTCTCACCTCACTGCCTGGCATTTATTTTCACGACTTAAAAAAGCTCTCGCGACCTTTTTTATGGCTACTTTTTTTATGAGCTTCGTCCTCCTCGGGCTGCAGTGGAGTGGCTACACTCAGGTCGTTACGCTCACTTCGACTTTTGCTGGTTTAGTCCCAGCAATCCTGACTTGGCTTCAAACGCGAAGCCATATCCAGGAACAAGAAAAAGAAGCCGACGCTATGGCGATTCAAGTCTACGAGGCTTCCGGCTACGCTTTACTCTCGGCCTTAGAAAAACTCACTCGCTTAAGCCAACAACCC
>CAZDFM010000716.1:0-1545 GCA_964504465.1 uncultured Pseudobdellovibrionaceae bacterium
AAATTCTAGATCGGTTAAATCTAAAGACGTGTCGTCGTCTGAATCCCATTTAGAAAACAAGTCTTTGTTTGTGGCTGCTGCGCCCCCACCGCTGCTGCTGCTACTGCAACTCACAATATAAAAACCTAAAACTAAAGTGATGAATAAGCTTAAAAAAGTATTTACTCGCAGAACAAGACGCACGCTGTCTCCTTGGTAGATTAAGTTTGATTGCTCTCAGTGTAGGAGCCCGCAAAGAGCGCTAGCAAGTCGAGTCCTTCTGGGAGGCGGCGTTCAAGACTAAAATACGACCTTCGAACGTGCTCGAACACCCCCTTGCAAAGCGCCCTCGCTGAGCGATAGCCTAAAAAAAGTGCAATTTTGGTCATATTTGCAGTTTTTGCCCCGGGAGAGAGACATGCGTGGTAAATTCTATTTTCCTGACAGAATAGAATCGTGGCTAGTACATCTGGCCTACCCGAGGAGCCAAGCATCCCAAAAACCGACTCGTCCCTTGAAAATTTAAAAAGCAAACCCATAACCGACCTCGAACGGCGTCTAAAGGCCGAAGGTAAGCTTGCCGAGTCTGAAGAAATTTTTCGTCTGCTGGTCGATTCAGTTTTAGATTACGCGATTTTCGCGCTTGATACTGGCGGACATATTCAAACCTGGAACGCTGGCGCTAGAAGACTTAAAGGTTATGAGGCCCACGAGATTATCGGAAGACACATCTCAAGATTTTATCTTCCCGAAGCAGTTGCGCGACGTCATCCTGACTACGAACTTAAAGTCGCAACCGAAACCGGGCGCTACGAAGAAGAAGGTCTTCGGGTAAAAAAAGATGGCACTACTTTTTGGGCAAACGTCTTAATTACAAAACTTGTAAACCACGAAGGCCAACATATTGGCTTCACAAAAGTCACACGCGATTTGTCTGAGCGAAAGCTGGCTGATGAAAAATTAAAAAGCAGCGAAGAGCGTTTGCGCCTGATGATTCAAAGTGTAAAAGACTATGCCATATTCATGCTCGACCCCAACGGCCTCATCAGCTCTTGGAACGAAGGAGCTGAGCGAAACAAACTCTATAAGTCCGAAGAAATCATCGGAAAACACTTTCGAATCTTTTATCCCGAAGAAGACCAAAAAAGCAAAAAGCCCGAGCGTGAACTTGAAATCGCAAGCCGCGAAGGCAGGCTTGAAGATACAGGCTGGAGAGTCCGAAAAGACGGCACCATTTTTTGGGCGAACGTGATTATCTCGGCTATTCGAGATTCAAATGGAGATTTACTTGGGTTTACAAAAGTAACCAAAGATTTAACTCCCCAACGTGAAGCCGAAGAAAAACTAAAAGCAAGCCACGCAGCCCTTGAGACCGCAGTTCACGAACGTACCAAAGAACTGCTCGAAGCTAAACAAGCTGCCGAAAACGCGAGTGTCACCAAAAGCACCTTTTTAGCTAACATGAGCCACGAAATCAGAACTCCGCTTGGAGCGATCATTGGTTTTGCTGATCTTATGGCAAAACGAGATGTACCTCGCGAAGAACTAAATCTTTATTTAGATGTG
>CAZDFM010000717.1:0-1537 GCA_964504465.1 uncultured Pseudobdellovibrionaceae bacterium
GATGAACGCCTTCAAAAAAGGCCTGTCAGGTGAAGAAGACTTGGAGCATTCTGCTGAGAAGTGAAAGATTAGCGGAACGATTGCCAGAGGGTCTTTTTGTATTTCTCGAGAAGTGACGCCTCCCAAGTAGTAGCGTTTTGTCCATTCTAAATCTTCAATCGCGTCTTGAACACTTTCCTCATAGGACGCCATCTTTAGCACGTTTTTAGCGACGCAAGCACAACCCGCATTAAGGCTCTGAACTGCAGAGGTGGCATTGCTCCTGCGGCCTGATTCCACACAAGTTGACGTGATCGTTTTTAGCCAGCCGCCGGCATCCGGCAGTTTCAGTCCATCATCTTTTTTCGACTTCAGACTTTCCGAAGCCGCGCTGAAACTGAAAACGACGGATAAGACAATTATAATTAATTTCATAATTAACCCCAATTCCTTAAAAATCTCATTGGATTTATAGCATATTTTTTGTCGGTGCTGCCCGCCCTTACTTCAAAGTGCAAATGCGGACCAGTCGAGTTTCCGCTCGATCCAACACAGCCAACTTTCTCGCCCTGGCGAATACTCTGACCATTTCGCAGTTTTCCTATCGCTGAGCAGGCGTTAGAATTTTGCATATGTGTGTAGTACGTATAGTTCCCGTCGGAATGGCGAATGACGACATGATTGCCGAATCCTCCACCGCACTTGCGCTGACCGCGATTTCTTGACCAAGATGTGCAGCCCGCTACCACCTTAACAACGACCCCATCTTTGGCAGATACAACTGTTTGTCCGAAGGAGCCGTGAATATCTTGCCCATAGTGCATTCTGGAGTTGCCAGAAAACGGGTCGCGCTGGCGACCAAATCCTCTGTGGCTAAAGGCACCGTCGAGTGGCTTGATATAGTTGCGTCGCGGTCCGGATATGCGATCACGCCCCTGCCCCGTATTTGCTCCGCGGTTTCAAGCCAGTTTTTGAATTTTTCAAAATGATCCACCCAGAGATCAATGAGGTTGATCTTTTGTTTGTGTAGAAAAAAGTAAAGAACGTAGTGGCGCAAATAAAAGCAGTTATTCTGCCAAGAGTTTGGAGCCTTCTTCTTTTGTTTTTCTTCGTAGAGTTCGGCAAGCTTCGCGAATGAATAAAACTTGTCCTGCCATTCAAGCCTTCGCTTGATTCGGATTTTCTCGGTTTCAAACTTCGCGGACAAAAGCCTTAAGCACTCGAGTGCCTCGTCTTCGGTGACAATGTCTCGTCCGAAGCGTTTTCGGACTTCGTCTTTTGATAAATGAATCTGTTTTTTTAACTTCGAATCGTAGTAACTAAAACGATAGTAGCAAGTGCCATTGGATTTAGGTCTGCGCTCAAACTTCACTTTGGTGCCCTTTCGTAAAGGGGATTACCTAGGTAAAACTGAACACTCCCGCCGGTCCCAGAACGGTCATTTTTCGCGGCGCGCGAAATGACATAACTTATTGAAATTATTTAACATTTTCTGGGACTGAATATGGCGGGGCAAATGGGACGAGTTTAGAACTTATTTGCGGGCTATATGATGCCC
>CAZDFM010000718.1:0-1518 GCA_964504465.1 uncultured Pseudobdellovibrionaceae bacterium
AAAACCCACTCGGCTAATTGCCTCGGCCGTATTACGAACAAAATAAAACTAAACTCAAAGCTTTGCCTGTTATCGGATCAAAGCCTGGCGACAAAGCGGTAGCCGCAAACCTTACGACTGTAGAGAACGGCAGTTACAGCCCTCTTTCACGACCTGTTTTTATCTATGTGAGCGAGAAGTCTTTAAGTCGTCCAGAAGTAGACAAGTTTGTAAAATTTTACATGACTCAAGCACCTGAGCTCGTAAAAGCCGCGAAGTATGTGCCGCTCCCCTCAAAGGTGTACGCTCTGGCGCAAGAAAGACTGACCAACAAAACCACAGGCACTGTTTTCGAAGGACACTCTGATATTGGCTTAAAAATTGAAGACCTCTTCAATAAAGAAAGCAAAAAATCAGCAACTTCAAAGGCTCCTGCCAAAAAGTAAAAGGTCAGAGAATACTTCATGAAGGAACCACAAATGGATACAGAACACTCGGCCTCTTGGATGGACGGCGTGACGAAGAAGGTGGCTGATTTTCGAATCAGCCGTCGTCGTATCCAGAAGACCAAAGAATTCTTTATCGAATCTGTGCTTTTGCTCGCAGCCCTTTCTTCGATCGCCGTAACTCTTGGGATTATGACCATCTTGGTAAAAGAAGCTCTGCCCTTCTTCGAGAAAGTTTCAATTGTTGAGTTTTTAACTGAAACCACTTGGACACCGCTTTTTGAAAATGCCAAATACGGAATTTTGCCTCTACTCTCGGGAACCTTAACCACAACTTTTGTGGCTCTCATTGTCGCCATTCCTTTAGGAAGTATCGCGGCCATTTATTTGTCTGAATATGCCTCTCCAAAAGCAAGAGAAATTATTAAGCCTTTGCTTGAGCTTCTCTCGGGAGTTCCAACAGTTGTGTACGGCTATTTTGCTCTTTTGTTTGTGACTCCGCTTTTACAAAAGGTGTTTCCAGAACTTCCTGGCTTTAACGTACTCAGTGCAGGCCTTGTGATCGGCGTGATGATTATCCCGTATGTTAGCTCGATGAGCGAAGATGCGATGCGCTCAGTGCCTATGTATTTACGAGAAGCCTCTCATGCTTTGGGTGCGACTCGTTTTCAGACCTCAGTAAAGGTTGTGTTTCCGGCTGCACTTTCGGGAATTACCTCGGCTTATATTTTAGGAATCTCGCGCGCAATTGGCGAAACTATGGTTGTGGCTATTGCTGCGGGCAACGTGCCGAACTTTACCTTTGACCCCACGCAACCTGCATCCACTATTACTGCTTTTATTGTGCAGGTAAGTTTGGGAGATGTTCCTCACGGTTCGATTGGCTATCAGTCGATTTATGTGGCGGGACTGACTTTGCTTTTAATTACTTTAAGTTTTAACGTTTTGGGATTTTATCTTAAATCTAAATTTAGAGAGTCATACTAATGTCGAAATTTGTAAGCCAAGACACGCAAGATGATATCCGCAGACGCAGGCGGTTTGATTTTATTTTTAGTCTTGTGGGGCTTCTTGTTTTAGCCTTTGCTTTTAT
>CAZDFM010000719.1:0-1516 GCA_964504465.1 uncultured Pseudobdellovibrionaceae bacterium
TTGTGTGAGCCGCAACCTCAGCCTTTTTAACCCCATAGATTTTTACCCTAGGTCCACGCTCGTCACTCCGGAGGTGGATCTAGGCGCCACATCCTTGCACCTAAACTCATAACGTCCCCCTTACAGGTTCCCTTAAGGATATTGTGCACTGCATAAAGTACTTATCGTAAAGGTCGAGTAAAACTTTAGTCTTGGTGATTCAAACCTTTGAAATTGCGTAGAAAAGGTAATAATTGTTGATCCTATGTTGCATCGTGCTATAACGGCACACCAATTTACGGGGGTCTTGATGCCGAAGCTTCTTAAAGCTCTGACAATCGCATTCTTCTTAAGCTTTTCTGTGCCTGCTTTTGCAGCAGGAAAGAAGCCGCAATTTCCTCCGGGTGGTGAAGAGGTTTTCACCTCACAGCTTTCATCAGCACAGTTTGTGGTTTTTCGACTGATGAATCTTTGGTGGGACGACATGGTTCCCGAAGGCGTTCCGACTGAAACAAGTGGCGAAATAATCGAGATCGGTTTGATCCACAGAATTGAAGCTTTAGTTGAAGAGCTGTTTTTAAAACAAACCTCAGTGGGTGCTGAAAAGATTGAGGCCGAAGCGCTACAGATAACGGTCGCGCTTATTGAGGACTCTTTAATCCGCTATAACTTTATCGATCAGAAAATCTATATCGATCACTATCAGTTTATTAACTCAAGAATTACCGGGGCATTAAATGAACGGTTCGCGGCTCAATTCGGGCCTGCGATCGTCCCTGAGGCGGCGGCGGTCCAAGCCGCGCCGGTTGATTTAACTCCCGAAGAAAAAGAAATCATCAGCATCGAAGGCGACGCCGAGACGGTGATGGCTTCGATGGAAGAAAAGCTTCCGAACATTTATTTTACGACTGGGCAGAAACTCATGATTCGACTTATGGATCTATGGTGGAAAGATTTGGTCCCAGAGGGTGTTCCAAACGCTCAAAGCGGACACATGCCGGATCAACGCTTAGTCAGCGAAGTTGAAGGGCGAATCGAACTTCTATTTGGAGAATTCAGCCAAGAGCCCCACGAACCGCGATCGTCAATTTTACTAAAGACTGCGATCACCGACATCGTAGAAACCTTGATAAGATACGAGTTCATAACGCCAGACATTTACGCGGAACATTTCGACTTCATACATTCGACAATCACGAAAACACTCAGGGTCCGCTTCCCCTCAAAAGACTCGTGCCTCAATCTACTCCCAAGCAAGAGCATCAACTAGCTGGGCCTCTAGAAGGGCCCGTCGTCCTTTTTGCAACCCGGCGGGTTGCAAAAAGGGCGACGGGCCTTTTTGAATTAAACGAGTTCTTGGACTTTGCGGGCAAGTTCCATGAAGGCTTGGCCTTCGATGCCGTCAACGTCGCTTTCGACGATGGGGATGCCGGCTTCGGAACTTAGACTTACACTTGGGTTAAAGGGGATTTCGACAAGCTTAGGGATGTTTCTTTCTTTTAGAAACTGATCCATTTCGCCTTTCGGGAAGAGCGCA
>CAZDFM010000720.1:0-1515 GCA_964504465.1 uncultured Pseudobdellovibrionaceae bacterium
ATTTAATTATGACCAGTCCTTTAAATCTGCAGACGGTGCTTGAGTCCAAGGCTTTCGTGTGTTGCAATGGCCAATTCGAAATCGCCCTGTACAAAAACTTTTGCTCAAACTAAAAGCGACCGCCTCGACACATTCATATTGAGAAAAATGTAACAACTTTAAGTTCGAGATAAAAAGAAGAGCGCAGTCGATTAATACTTTGATGTCGTTCTGACTGCAAAAAGCTAAAATCTCTTTTAGTTGCGGATGTGCATCGCCCGTCGCCGAAAACGGAAAGCTTAAGATAAGACGAGAACCTGGTTTTACTTCTTCATGACGACTTACACTTTTTGCGCCCGTCATTTTGTGAAACGGATATTCTCCGCTCAAAACATAAAGCTCTCGACCTGGGTATTGGACTGCAAAATCCAAAAAAGCTGCGGTCGTGCCGTCAGTGATCATCTTTGGCCAAAGGCTTAGCGATTCAAAAACAAGGTCCTGGCGTTTCTTTGCCCAGTGTTCAAAGTCCTCTATGAAGGGGAGCTTTTGTTCTTTTATTGGAGACGTCTGTTCGCAGGAGAAAATTTCGGATGCATCTAAGCTTTTTAAAAATAGACTAATTTGTGAATCTAAGATGGGTTTGGCGGATTTGGTAATCACAGAAAACCTCTTAAAGCTTGGGGGAGAGCAGGGTCAATCTTTACGAGGTACTCGTCGTAAGAGTAGATCTCTTTTTCTAAGCCGTCAGGACGTTGAGTGGCCCATTTAAAATCAAACGCAATAATTTTGCCGTTCTTATGGCTCATGTTACTTAGAGATCCATTTCTTTTAAATACGCCTTCAACCTTAAAGAACTTATACATCTCGAGCACTTGTTCTTTTACGTCGGGAATATCTTTGTGAAGGCGGTACTTAATATCGAGAAGTGAACCGCCGTAATATTTTTGAATAATAAAATTTTCGGCCGTACTGATTTCTACAAGCTCAGGAAGCCACTCGCCATTAAGTTTTTTAAGCCAGTAAACTTCGTTTTCAAAAAAAGCCTGAATTTCAGAAGGTGAAAATCGAGTGATAGCTCCTGAGACCGTTTTAGCATTGGGATGAAAGCAGCGTTTAATAAGGTTTTCAGTTTTATCGAGATATACTTCACACAAAGTGCCAAGGCCCGCATGAATTGTGCGGTAGGGTTCCCAATTCATGAGGCAAGCTCCTTGGAACCAAAATAACTTAAACTGTGTTTGATGGCGCCAAACTTTTGAAAGTTGTTGCTGGCGTGGACTTGGCTACAGTCAAAGGCGACAAGGTCACCGACTCGCCATTCGATAAAGTGGCTGATCGAAAGACCATGAAGGCTCTCGATCGGTAAATGGCTGAGATGTTTTTGATGATCGTCTTTATCAAAATCAGATTCGGTTTTTAGATATAGTCCCTCGTAGTCTGTGACCTTATGATTGTAAAAAGGCTCCCGGTCTTCAAATTCCTTCGCAGCCCAAAAATGTGCCGCTTCGCCAAAGTTTCGTTGCTGAAAAAAGATCG
>CAZDFM010000721.1:0-1515 GCA_964504465.1 uncultured Pseudobdellovibrionaceae bacterium
CACTACTACAAGCCATGAATTTAGCCAAAAAATTAACCGACATAGACGTTTTAATCATTGGTCGAGGTGGAGGTTCCATTGAAGATCTTTGGTGCTTTAACGATGAGGGCGTTGCGAGAGCGATTTCGAACTTTCCTGTTCCGGTCATTTCAGCTGTAGGACACGAAATTGATTTTACAATTGCTGATTTTGTAGCGGATCTAAGAGCGCCCACGCCTTCGGCGGCAGCGGAACTCGTCGTTAAGAGCGGCGTAGAGCTTCTAGAGAATATAATTGTTTTTGAAAAAAGATTGGCGAGATCTTTGCGGGTGATTTTTGATTCTAAACTTCAAGTCTTGAAGGGTCTCAAGAGGCAATTGGTCGATCCTAGGCGTAGACTTCGAGACTTTGCTCAAAGAAACGACGAGTTGCTTGGTCGGCTCGAAGCCGGTTTGCTTCGCTCATTAGAGACCAAGCGACACTTGGTGGAAATCTTAAAAGGCCGCATGACCAATCCCAAAGATATTGTTCGCCAGTATCAGTATCGAATTCAGCAGGCAAAGATATCGATTCGCCGGACGATTCTGCAAAAATTAGAGCGACAGAAATCAATATTAAATTCAAATATGGCGCTCCTCGAAAGCTTGAGCCCACTCAAGGTGGTTGATAGAGGATATGCAATTGTTCGAAAAAGCAAAAAGGTTTTGAAATCGGCGGCCCATATCAACCTGGGTGACGATATCGCTATCGAACTTAAAGACGGTCTTGTCGAAACCAAGGTCACAAAGATTTTAAGCAAAGAGCAAATTAAGGAGTAAGTGTATATGAATTTTGAAAAGCGTTTAGAACGATTAGAAGATATCGTTGGTAAAATGGAAACCGGTGAACTTTCGCTTGAAGATTCGCTTAAATTATTTGAAGAGGGCGTGAAACTCTCTCGAGAGTGTCACACTGAACTCGAAAAGGCAGAACAAAAGGTTCAAGTCTTGATGAGTGTAGATGAAAATGGAAAACCAATAACTCAGGATTTTAATGAAGAGTAATTTTTTGTGATTGATCTATCTGCATTTGAATCTTACATTAAAGCCCATAGTGTTCCTAAAATTGAGAAGGCTCATGAAAGTCTGAACCCTCTATGGGACTCTATGTTTTACAGTCTCTGCTCTGGCGGAAAAAGATTTCGCCCCCAACTCTCACTGGCCACGGCAGAAATTCTAGGTCTTGCTCCCGAATTTGTTTATCCCTATGCTGCCGCTATCGAAATGATTCACACTTACTCTTTGATTCATGATGATTTGCCCTGCTTAGATGATGATGATCTACGCAGAGGCGTTCCAACAAATCACAAAAAATTTGGTGAGCCTTTGGCTCTGTTGGCTGGAGATGCATTGTTGTCAGAGGCTTTCACGCATTTGGCTCGTGCATACAAGGAGCACAAAAACCTAGGGGACCTCATTGAGCTCGTGGGCGAAGCCGTCGGCCCGAGGGGCATGGTGGGAGGCCAAGTGATGGATATCTCCTCAACGAACTTTAGCT
>CAZDFM010000722.1:0-1507 GCA_964504465.1 uncultured Pseudobdellovibrionaceae bacterium
CCTTACCCTGAACAGATGGATCCACCATGATTTCAGCACCGTAAAGCGTTCTTCCATTTTGCGGATCGTGGTTTGTAAACTTCCCCGAATCTGTGAACTCTCGCCAACTTCCCTGAAAATCGTAATCGTCCCAATTAATGATAAGACTGGCAGACATTCCAACAATCTTTTCCGTCTCGCTTTCCTCAGCAACAAACTGACCCTCTGGAAACAAATGAATATGTGATTTGATTTGCTCAATATTCCAAGGCGGAGACTCAGGATAAGTCGCCAAGCACAGTTCTACAATCTTGGGGTAATCTTCAATTCTTGTATGTCGAACTCGAAACTTCATAAGGAAACGACTTCAATTTTTTTAATCAATTCTTGAGTTCGCTTACTGTCGAGTAAAGGCAAAACAGTTCCGTGACTTCGCGACTCTTCAATAGTTCTCAGATTAAGCTCTCCGATGACCATAGCCTCTTGATTCGGAATTCCTTCGGCGAGAAGACCATCTCGAGAAAATGAAAAATCACTCGGAGTTAAAATCGAAGCTTGCCCATAATTCAGTGAAATAGCAGGCACCATCGGCAAAGACCCAACTGTTCCAGAGTGAACAACGTAAAGTTGATTTTCGATCGCGCGAGCTTGAGCACAGTATCGAACTCGAAGGTATCCTTGCCTGTCATCGGTACAGCTCGGCACAATTAACAGATTTGCACCCTGCATGGCCATTGCTCTTGCAATCTCTGGAAACTCGACATCATAACAAATGTTGATACCGATAGTTCCAAACTCAGTATTAAAAACCTTGACCTGATCGTGTGCTGCAACATCCCACTCTTCCTTTTCGAATCGAGTCATATGCAGCTTTCCCTGCATTCCTACGTCTCCATTCGGAGAAAAAATATAACTTTCATTACGAACCTTACCGTCCACTTGGCTAATAACGGGAATTGTTCCACCAACAATGTAGATATTTTTTCGTCTTGCGAAAGAACTCATCTCCCCAACAAAGCGATCACGATGACGAGCCAAATCTCGGATCTGATCCCTAATAGGTCTGCGAACATCTGCGAGTGTTAAAAGTTGAGTCGTAAAATACTCCGGAAAAACCAAAAGGCGGCATTTATAATCAGCTGCTGTTTCAATTAAACCGGAAACTTGCTCATAAAAAGCTTCCGAAGTTCCAAGCGGGCGAATAAAATATTGTAAGGTAGCAACTCGTACTCTATCCATACTAAGATTTGTATCATAGCGCTCGGAGTGAACCTAGTCCATACGCGTAGCTTATTTGACTGCTACTCTCTCTCGCAGCAGTTCAAATACACAACACACTTACTCATGAGCCGAATAACCGATTGAAGACTACTTGATCAATCCGATTTCGCGCAGTCGCTGCATCAGAAAATCTCCTGAGGTAATATCAGAATATTTTGCTCCATCACCACGGCAAGAATCCAAACAACTCAGCATCGCTTCAGGGTGCGGATGCATAAAGAATGGCATGGAGTAGCGGCTTTCGTTC
>CAZDFM010000723.1:0-1502 GCA_964504465.1 uncultured Pseudobdellovibrionaceae bacterium
CCTCGGTAAAGGATTACTGGCTTTACTTAGAGATGGAGATCTTATGCTAGTTTTGACCCGCAAGTTGGGTGAAAGCATCGCGATTGATGATCATATCAAAATCGTTGTGGTGCAGATTAAAGGCAAACAAGTTCGCTTGGGCATCCAAGCGCCGAAAGAAACGAAGATTCACCGCGAAGAAGTTTATTCTGCGATTCAAGACCAGAATAAAGAGGCGGTAAAGAGTTCAGTTGCAGTGAACCAAGTTTCTAAAGTATTAAAAGGGTGAGGCTTTTTAAGAAAGTGGGTCGAGCGTGATCATTAAAACAGGACGTTTTGGACAGCTCAATGTAGCAGACGAAGAAATCATTTCTATTCCGGCTGGGGTGCTTGGGTTTCCAGAGCTAACCAAATATTGCATCGTAGACCCGGGTGATGATGTTCTGATTCTTTGGCTTCAGTCTTTGGAAAACGCAGATCTCGCGTTTCCGATCTTAGAACCAAAAATTTTTAAACCTGAATACACCGCTCGTTTGTCGGGCATGGAGCTTCGCGAACTCAAACTTGAGAACGTGAATCAATCCGCGGTTTTCAACATTCTTACGATTGGTGAAGACATTACGCAAATGACGGCCAACACCAAGGCGCCGCTTGTCATCAACCTTCGCGAAAAGATTGCTAAACAAGTCGTGCTTCAAGAGAACGAATACAACATCAAACACCCGATGTTCAAAGAGCTTCGTATGCATTTGATGACGATTGCTTCTGCGAAGTCACAAGCCACAGAAGCTCGTGCAAATTCGATTGTTTCAATCGATTCGATTCCACCGTCACTCACAGTTAAGAGTTTACAAGCTTGATTTCCTTTCGGATTTCGTCTCTAACCAAGAGAGATGAAACTCGAAAACAATAATCTCGCCAAAGCGTTTCTCACCTTTTTAATTCTCGTATTCGTTGTCAACTTAGGGCTCATTGCGCCCTATTTACTGGCGTTATTTTTGGGGTGGATGTTAGCGATGCTCATGCGCGCATTTAATCAGCGCCTCATTGCCAAGAAAATTAAAGCGCACTGGGCAGCGCTGATTTCAACATTGATCGTTACTTTCACCATCATTATCCCGGTGGGTGCATTTACGGCGCTCACGATTCAAAGTCTGGGTAAATTATTTAAAGCGGCTGGTAAACAGGACATCAGTAAAGAGTACCTCGTGGCAAAATTAGAAAATATGCCACTGATCAATCGGTTTTTCGATGACCGCGAAGCGTTGATGGAACAAGTCCAAAGCGTGAGCCAATCGGTGATCGAATTCGTTACCACTTTTATTTCAACGCACTTAGGGAATGCACCTGAGGTTTTGCTACAAATTACGTTAGCTCTTTTGACTTGTTACTTTGTTTTAGTGGACGGTAAAAAGTTTTCAAATTGGATTGCCCCTAAAATTCCCCTTCAAGACGATTACAAAACACATCTTTCCAAAGCGTTGATCGAAACGGCCGTCTCGAGTTTTTGGGCGACGGTGGCG
>CAZDFM010000724.1:0-1501 GCA_964504465.1 uncultured Pseudobdellovibrionaceae bacterium
GTCTAATGGGGCATATGATTTCAAGATCCCTGCCAGTAGTTATCATTTGTTTTTCATATAAGTGCTCAAGGGCTAAAACGCTATCCTTATTCAGGAATTCCCATTAGTTATAGGGCATGAATTTATCTAAATTGAGACCGGGTATCAGTGGGCGCGTCGTCGCTTTCGAGGGCCCGTCTTCTTTGGTCGAGCGGCTTCGAGAAATGGGGCTGCATCAAGGGGTCGAGATCTCATTACTACAGCGTTCACCCTTTCGCGGACCTATGATTTTTAGTGTTTCAAATACTGTGATTGCTCTGCGCGCACAAGAAGCCGAATGCGTAATTGTTCAGGTCGATGCATGATTGCAATCGTAGGCGCGCCCAACTCGGGCAAAACGACTTTATTTAATTGGCTGAGCGGCTCCAAATTTCGTGCGGTAAATTACCCGGGCGCAACAGTTGACTGCTATCGCGCAAAAACTCAAGAGCGCTACGGCGAGCAAATTGAGATCATCGACACTCCAGGCACCTACAGTTTGTTTCCAAAAAGCCCAGAAGAAGAAGTGACTTGCTCAGCTCTGTTTACAAACAAGTGGGGAGAGAAAATTACGCAACTGGTTGCAGTTGTTGATGCCACACAATTAGATCGCCAACTTTATTTGGTTCATCAGCTGAAAGCTGCGGGATTCAAAATCGTAGTGGCGCTTACCATGATGGACCTTATCCGTAACTCGGGCCGAACAATTGATATTCAGCAACTTTCAAAAGAACTTGGCTCACTTGTTGTGCCCATCGATGGTCGGCTCGGTGGCGGAGTTGATGAGCTGGTCGCGAAAATGCGGGAGCAAAGAATAGAGGCTCAAGCTGTAACGATTACGGCTCCAAAAAGCTTTAGCGGCGAAGAAGCAGAATTATTACTTAAGAAAAACGTGAACATTGCATCTAAAGTCATCTCAGTGAAGTCCGCTTCAGGTGCTAAAGTGTTTCAAGCTACAGGTAAGATCGACAAAGTTATGCTTCATCCTATTTGGGGTTTAACTTTATTTGTTTTGATCATGAGTTTTCTATTTTCAAGTATTTTCTGGATCGCAGCTCCTGCGATGGAATGGTTTGATTCAGCTTTTTCTTGGTTAGCCGAAACGGTTCTAGGCTTTGGTGGCGAAAGTCTTTGGGCGGACTTTGTCGCAAACGGCATTGTTTTGAGCCTTGGGTCTGTTTTTGTATTTGTGCCTCAGATCTTTATTTTGTTTATTGGAATCAGTCTGCTTGAAGACTCTGGATACTTAGCGCGGGCTGCAACTTTAATTGACCGTCCTTTTTCTTGGTTTGGTTTAAGTGGTAGATCTTTTGTGCCGCTTCTGTCTGGTTTTGCTTGCGCAGTTCCGGCCATGATGGCGACAAGAAATATACGTGGGCCTAAAGAGCGTTGGCTTGCGATGTTCATTATTCCTTTAATGACCTGTTCCGCGAGGCTTCCGGTTTATGCTTTGCTTTTAAGTTTTTTATTTTTTGATATGCCA